>NZ_JBHTSF010000124.1:0-26913 GCF_042795295.1 Streptomyces sp. NPDC056486 | reverse complement strand
GGCAAGTCGCACGACGGAACAGTTTCAGAGCACTCGCGTCCGGCAGGTATCCGGTGCCGCAAGGTGCCGAAGAAGAAGCGCGACATCCCGTGCAGCGCCCGGAGCTGCCGCCCGAGCCCGCGGCTCCGGGCGTTCTTGGTCATTCGTGTGGGCGGTTCCGCCTCGAGTTCAGCTCGCAGTGCCGGCACGCAAACCGGGAACAGGGGTCCGGCCGACACGGTTGCATCGACCGAGGAACCGGCCCCGCACGGACGGGGAACACGGAGACCGCAAGGTCGTCCGCCCCACCAGGTACCGGGCCCTCAGGATCGCGGTAGGCCCGCCGCGCATCCGGACCGAGATGTATATCTGCTGGAGGACTCTTTCATGCCTGACCGACCCTTGACGCTCATGGCAGTGCACGCCCACCCCGACGACGAGGCCACCGGAACCGGAGGGGTCCTCGCGCAGTACGCGGCGGAGGGCATCCGCACGGTTCTCGTGACGTGTACCGACGGCGGTTGCGGTGACGGGCCAGGAGGCGTCAAGCCGGGCGAGCCCGGGCACGATCCGGCAGCCGTCGCCTTGATGCGCCGTCAAGAACTTCAGGAGAGCTGTGACGTCCTGAAGATCAGCGATCTGGAAATGCTGGACTATGCCGACTCCGGGATGATCGGCTGGCCGAGCAACGACGCCCCCGGATCCTTCTGGCAGACCCCCGTGGAGGAAGGCGCCGCCCGACTCGCGGAGCTCATGCGGCACTACCGACCCGATGTGGTCGTCACTTACGACGAGAACGGTTTCTACGGCCACCCCGATCACATCCAGGCCCACCGCATCACGATGGCGGCGCTGGAGATGACCGCGCTGACACCGAAGGTGTACTGGACGACGATGCCCCGCTCGATGATGCAGCGGTTCGGGGAGACCATGCGCGAGCTCGGAGACATGCCGGAGCCGGATCCTGCCGAGGCCGCCGCGATGGCCGAGATCGGCCTCCCTGACGACGAGATCACCACGTGGGTGGACACCACCGCGTTCAGCGGTCAGAAGTTCGACGCGCTGGCCGCGCACGCCAGCCAGGGCGAGAACATCTTCTTCCTCAAGATGGGCAAGGAGAAGTTCGGTGAGCTGATGGGCATGGAGACCTTCGTACGTGTCCAGGACGCCACCGGCGCGGCCGTACCCGAGAACGATCTCTTCGCCGGACTGCGCTGAGCCACCCGCCCGACCGGAGCCCGGGAACGCTCTGACGGACGGCGTCCCGGCGTGGAACGAGCGGGGAAACTTCGCATGAGACCGAGCTCTCGCACTTTCGTGCGGGGGCTCGCTCGCGTTCTCCCGCCAGAGACCCGCACGCACCACCACCGGCATGTGCCACGCACCCGGTGGTGAAGACGACTTGCCGCGGCCGCAGCGACCGCATCCTCCCTGCCTCCAGGCCAGTCACCGCAGTTCAGTGATGGCTCCGATCGGAGGCTGCACCACCATGTCCCGGATATCCCGAACTGGGCGTCTCACCCCCGGTGTCGCAAGCAGTTCGATACGCGGCGTGACAAGAGTCGCACCTATGTGTGCGATCGGTGACGGTCTTATGAGCGCGCAGCCCGGTGAACTCGGGCTTTACTGTTCGGTAACCCTCACAAGAAGCCCTTTTCGTGCCCCCTGGCAGGAGATCCACTGCGTGCTAGCGTCCCGGGTCGCCGGGGGGCCGACACAGCAAGTGAGAGGAATCCCGTGGGTCACATGCACCACATGGCAGGAGGCTGGGCCACTCCGGTCCTGTCGTACGCCATGGCCGTCGTCGGCGCCGCGCTGGGACTGCGCTGCACCGTGCGCGCTCTGGCAGCCGGGGGGCGGTCCAAGAGGAACTGGCTGATCAGCGCCTCCGTCGCCATCGGCGCCGGCATCTGGACCATGCACTTCATCGCGATGCTCGGCTACACCGCCGACGGCACCGCGATCCGCTACGACATCCCGCTGACCCTGCTCAGCCTGGTCGTCGCCATCGCCGTTGTCGGCGCGGGCGTCTTCACCGCCGGATATGGCAACTCCCGGGTGCGCTCCATCGTGCTCGGCGGCGTCGGCACCGGACTCGGCGTCGCCACGATGCATTACATCGGCATGGCCGCCGTCCAGCTCAACGGATCGATCTCGTACGACCCCGCGCTCGTCGCGCTCTCCGTCTTCATCGCCATCGCCGCCGCCTCCGCCGCCCTGTGGGCCGCGCTGTCCGTGCGGGGGCCGGCCGTCGCGGCCGTCGCCTCGCTCGTGATGGGCCTGGCGGTGAGCAGCATGCACTACACGGGCATGGCCGCCGTCACGGTGGACGTACACGCCGGCACCGCGCCCCTGCAGGGTGCGAGCGCCACCGCCTTCATCCTGCCGCTCGCCGTGGTGCTCGGCTCCTTCCTCTTCCTGACCTGCGCGTTCGTCGCGCTGTCCCCCACGGCGCGTGAGCGCGCCGAGAGCGAGGCCGCGGCCCGCCCGCTGCACGAGGTCGAACTCCCGCTCACCTGACCGCAGCCGGGGTCGCCCCGGCCCGCACCGTCCCTCTCCCCACCGCGACCCGAGCTGCGTCACGCACATCGGCGCCCCGCGTACCCCCGGGGCCCGACGCACTCCGCGCCCCCACACTCCTGCACCGCCAAGGAGACCCTTCGTCATGCCCGCACGCCCTCTGGTGCCCCAACGCTGGCGCCCCAAATCGATCCGCGCGAAGGTCGTCACCCTGCTGACCGTGCCGGTCCTCTCACTGATGGCACTGTGGGGACACGCGGCCGTCACCACCGCCTCCCAGGTCTCGGCCACCGAGCAGCTGCGCCAGATCGACTCGACCCTGGTGCGGCCCGTCGCACGGTTCACCTCCGCGGTGCAGGACGAGCGGTCCGCGGCCCTGAAGTACCGCGCCACGCCCGGCGGCACCGCCCGCCACGACTTCGAGGCCGCGCAGGCCCGCACGGACAAGGCCGTCACGGCGCTGCGCGCGGGCGTCCGCTCCAGCAGCACCGACCTCGCGGCCCTCGACGCCGCACTGCCCGGCCGGGTCCGCGCCCTCCTCACGAGTGCCGACTCACTCGGTGAGCGGCGCGAGAGCCCCCGCGGCGCCTCCGCCGTGCTCTCCGACTACGGCACGGCCGTCGACCGGGCCTTCGCGGTCCGCTCCGGGCTCGCGGGCGCCGACAAGCCCGACCGCGCCTCCGACACCCGTACCGTGCTCGAACTGGCCCGCTCCCGCGAGGCGTTGAGCCGCCAGGACGCCGTGCTCGGCGCCGCGCAGGCGAGCGGGACCATGGCCGCGGACCAGTACCGTACGTTCGTCGGCGACGTCGCCGAGCAGCGTGCCTTTGCCGACGCGGCGGTGTCCGACCTGCGGGCCGAGGACGCCGCCGCCTACCGCAAGGTGCTCGGCTCCCGCGCCGCCGACGGCCTCGCCGCCGCACAGGACGACGTCCTCGCCGCCGGTCCCTCAGATGCCGCCACCGCGGTGACCGCAGCGCGCTGGCACTCCGTCGCCGGTCCCACCCTGTCCGGGCTCGCCACCGCGGAGCGGAGCGCGATCGACACGGGCGCCGACGCCAAGCCGTACTCCCTGTCGAACCTGGGCAGTTCCGGCCTCGCCGTACTCCTCGGCCTGCTCGGCGTGATCCTCTCGCTCCTCCTCTCCGTACGCATCGGCCGCGGCCTCGTCGACGACCTGACCGGACTGCGCAACTCCGCGTTGCACCTCGCCGCCCACCGGCTCCCGGCCGCCATCCGCCGCATCCATGGCGGCGACGGACTCGACCTGGAGAAGGAGGCACCGCTCTCCCACGAACCGGTCCGGGACGAGATCGGCCAGGTCGGCGCGGCGCTGACCACGGTGCAGCGCGCCGCGCTGCGCGCTGTCGCGGGCCGCGCCGCCGTCCTGACGGGTGTCTCCGGCGTGTACGTCAGCCTCGCCCGCCGCAGCCAGCTGTTGCTGCACCGGCAGCTGGAACTCCTCGACACCATGGAGCGCCGTACCGAGAACCCCACGGACCTGGAGGACCTCTTCCGCCTGGACCACCTGACGACGCGGATGCGCCGCCACGCCGAGTCCCTGCTGATCCTCTCCGGCTCCGCTCCCGGCCGCGCCTGGCGCAACCCGGTTCCGCTGATCGACGCCGTGCGCGCGGGCATCGCGGAGACCCAGGACATCGAGCGGGTACAACTGCACGACATCCCCGACCTGCGTCTGTCCGGCACTGCGGTCGCCGACCTCATCCATCTCGTCGCCGAACTCGCCGAGAACGCCGCCTCCTACTCGCCGCCGCACACCCCCGTGGTGGTGCGCGGTGAGGAGGTGGGGGCGGGCGCCGTCCTGGAGATCGAGGACCGCGGTCTGGGCATGGGCGACGAGGCGCTCGCCGCGGCCAACGAGAAGATCCAGGCCACGGACGTCGACCTGCTCGACTCGCGCCAGCTCGGCCTGTTCGTGGTCAACCGCCTCGCCGAGCGCCAGCACCTCGACGTGACCCTGCGCCGCTCGGTATACGGCGGCATCACCGCGGTCATCTTCCTCCCGCAGCAGCTCTTGGAGGCCCCGCACCCGGGCCTGCGGCCCCTGCCGGAGCCGGAGCCGCTCCGGGCGGTGCAGCCCGGCCCCGCCCCGGCCCTCGAACACATACCCGCACAGCGGCACCACGGCCAGGAACCGGAGGCCGCACCCGGGACGGAGCCTCGCCCCTCGCACAGTGGGCCGGCACCCCGCCGGCTCCCCGGCCGCGCCCGGCACGCCGCACCCCAGCAGCCCCCGACCCCGCCCGGCCCCACCGCGCGGCCCGCCGGCGAACCGGACGGAGAGGAGGGGCTGCCGCGTCGGGTGCGCCAGGCCAGCCTCGCGCCCGAGCTGCGCAAGGACCTCGCGAAGGACGAGGACGCGAGCGCGGGCCCGAAACCTGCCCAGAGCCCGGCCGTGCGCTCCCCGGAAGCCGCCCGCGCCACGATGGCGTCGCTGCGCTCCGGCCGGCGCCGCGCCTCCGCCACCCGCGACGAACCGGCCGGCCCCGGCACCCCGGGCGCCTCACCCGACCACCACGCAGCGAACGACGAAAGGTTCCGAGACTGATGACGCCGATCTACTCCGTCACCTCCGTGGGCGACCAGAGCGACGAGCACGGCACGGGCGGCATCGACTGGCTCCTCGACGACTTCGTCGACCGCGTCGCGGAGGTGCACCACGCGGTCATGCTGTCCACGGACGGCCTGTGCGTCGGCGCCTCGCACGGGATGGGCCGCGACGAGTCCGAGCGCTTCGCCGCCATCGCCTCCGGCTTCCACTCCCTCGCCAAGGGGGCGGGCCGGCACTTCGACGCGGGCGGCGTCGTCCAGACGATGGTCGAGCTGCAGGGCGGCTTCCTCTTCGTGATCGCCGCCGGTGACGGCTCCTGCATCGCCGTCTTCACCGACGGACACGCCGACATCGGCCTGGTGGCGTACGAGATGGCCCTGCTGGTCGACCGGGTGCGCGAACACCTCAGCGTGCCCCTGCGGACGGACGACACGCCGGCGCCGGACGACGAGGCCTCATGACGGACCAGCCCTCCAACCGCCGCCGGGACGGCCCCGGCGACCACTCCGGCGAAGCCTGGACCGACCGGTACGACGACGATGCAGGCCCCCTGGTCAGGCTCTACGCCATGACCGCCGGCCGCGCCCGCACGGACAACGGCGCGGAGCGCGTCGACCTGATGGCGATCGTCCGGCCCACCGACACCACCCCGCGCGGCCCGCTACCGCCCGAACAGCGCGCGCTGTTGGCCCGGTGCGCCCAAGGCCCGCACCCTGTCGCGGACCTCGCGTCGGACTCGGGGCTGCCCCTCGGTGTCGTCCGGGTCCTGCTCGGCGACCTCACGGCGCAGGGCCTGATCCACATCACCCCGCCCGAGTCCACAGCCACCGGGAAAGAACGTCCCCACGCCCACCTCCTGCGAGAAGTGATCAATGGCCTCCGCGCACTCTGACCGGCATCCTCACCGCACGCGGCATTCGGCGCCCGCCGACTTCACCGCCCTCAAGCTCCTGATCGCCGGCGGCTTCGGCGTCGGGAAGACCACGCTGGTGGAATCGGTCAGCGAGATCCGTCCCCTGCGCACCGAGGAACCCCTCACCGAAGCATCACGCCCGGTGGACAGCCTCGAGGGGGTGGCCACAAAGACCACGACCACGGTCGCCATGGACTTCGGCCGCATCTCCCTGCGCGACAACCTCGCCCTGTATCTGTTCGGTACGCCGGGCCAGGACCGATTCTGGTTCGTCTGGGACGAGTTGGCCACGGGCAGCCTCGGCGCGGTCGTCCTCGCCGACACCCGCCGGCTCGCGGACTGCTTCCCCGCCGTGGACTACTTCGAGAGCCGCGGCATCCCGTTCATCGTCGCGGTGAACTGCTTCGACGGGATCCGCAGCCATGACCCGGACGCGGTGGCCCGCGCGCTCGACCTGAATCCGGACACACCCGTCCTGCTCTGCGACGTGCGCGACCGGGAGTCCGGCAAGGAGGTCCTGATCTCCTTGGTCGAGCACGTCCTGAGCCGGGAGCTCGTCATCCGCTGACGCCGGGCGTCCCGTCGCGCGCACCTTTTGGGGCGAGGCGCTGGAATTGCCCTTCGTGTATGTCGTTCACCCACTCCCAGCCGGGCTTGACCGATGGGCCGATCCGCGGGTCGCCGGGAACATGGCCGTCACGCAGGGCGTGCACGTACGCTCGATCCTGTTTGATCCTCGCGCGTACCTGATCAGCTCTGCCGACGGACCCGTGACCGGGGATGACGACATCAACGTCGTCCGCCACGTCCTCGATCAACCGCAGCCCGACGAGGTAGTCCTCAATCGGTTCGGCAGTGTCGTCGAACATCGGAATAAAGAGATCAGAGAGCATGTCGCCGGCGACGAGAACCCTGCGTTCTTCGATCAACAGCGCCGCATGGCCCTGGGCATGCGCCGGATGCTCAATTATCCGGACCTCAGGGCCATCCCAAGGAATATGCGTGGTTTCAGCAGGCAGACCCGTAATGAGGCCGAACAGGTCCAGCGGTGTTTCCTCGGCGGTTTCCGGTGGCAATCCTTCGGCGACGCCGGCCTTCCAGTCCGCTTTCGACCGCAGATCTTGCATGTAGGCCGCGCAGCGGGCTGTACCGTAACGAGGCGCTTCGCCAAGTTCGGCATGCCAGAGAACGTGATCCCAATCCGGATGCGTCGAGAATCCCGCGATGACGGGCTGGCCCAACTGTCGAAGGTCGTTCGCCAGGCAGGCCATTTCATCGCCTGTTATCCCGGGGTCTACGAGTAATACGCCGCTCCTGCCCTGCACGACGGTGGTGTTGTTCTGGAGTAACTCGCTCTGGTGGATCAGCACACCTTCCGCGACCTTCTTCAGCATGGGGCTCCTCCCGTTTGTGGCCTGCAGCCGCGTCTCGACCGGCACCGGGTCGCTGCTCCTGCTCAAGATCGGAATACCGGCCACGGTTTGCCGCGAAAATCCTGCCGGAAAGTCTGACGCACGCCGCTCTCAACGGCAATGGCGAACTGATCTGTTTGATGAGCCGCGTCGACGCGATCACACAAAGCGCGCGGTGGGGGCCGTCTACACGTCCCGGTGGCTGTCCGTCGCCGGCGCCGCGTCGTCGGCACGGAGGGCGGCGGTGTGACTGGCGGACAGTTCGGGCGGGGTCTCCCCCGCGGCGAGGTGCTCCAGTACCTCGGCGAGTTCCCGGCAGGCATTCTGCACCGAACGTCGGGTGGCTCGCTGTTCGGCGACCATGGCGGACAACAGGAGCGCCGTCAGCGCGGTGGCACCGTTGAACGCCTGAAGTTTGGTCATGACCTCGATGGCCGAAAGGTTGAGGAAGGCGCCTTGTTGCGTACTCGCCTCGAATGTGGTCAGCACCGACGCGAACAGCGCGCACAACATGCTCCCTGCCAGCTGGAAGCGCAACGCCACCCAGATGAGCAGCGGGAAGACGAGGAAGAGCAGGCTCAATTCGCCGAGCACGGCCAGCGGTACGACGATCAAGGTCGCGAGGCCCAGGAGCAGCATCTCCTTCCAGCGCCTCAGTCGCAGTGGCCCAGTGGCTCCCACCAGCACGAGCAGGAGCGGAGTGACCAGCAGGACGCCCATCGCGTCGCCCACCCACCAGGCCAGCCATACGGACCAGAACTCCGCCGTGTCCAGCCGACCGGTCAGCACCTGTAGCCCGACCCCCGCCGATGCGCTGATCAGCATGGCTCCGAGCCCGCCGAGGAAGACCAGGGCCAGACCGTCCCGCAGACGTGAGATTCCGACCCGGAAACCGGCCCGCCGCAGCATCAGATAGGCGCAGAGCGGGGCGAGGGTGTTGCCCGCCACGGTGACCAGGGTGGAGAGCTGCGGGGTGGTGAGGGACGCGATGGCGAGGAAGGAACCCACAGCGATCCCGGGCCAGACCGCCACGCCGTAGACGAGCAGTGCGGCGACGGCGACGCCGGTGGGCGGCCAAATGGGTGTGACGACCACTCCTTCGACGGTGAGTCGACCGAACAGGCCCAGACGCCCGGCCACGTAGTAGCAGGCGGCCACGGCCAGTGTCTTGAGGACTACCTCTAAGGACAGCCGGAACCGCCGAGTCACCAACACAGAGCCATCAGACACCCGGCGGACCCCTTCGGCCACGCGAAGGCGCCTGTCGAGGTCCGCGGGCGTGCGGGGGGCGCCACTACAGGGCGCCGCCGTCGTGGCCGAGGACGAGCACGGCGGCATCGTCCTCGTGCCCCACCGTGTCCGCAAGGCGCATGACACCGCCTGCAAGAGAGTTGATGCCAAGACCGGCAGCGGTGGTGATCTCGGCGAGGCGCATCACCCGCCGCAAGCCTTCATCGAGACTCAGTGACGGCCCCTCCACCACCCCGTCGGTCAGCAGTACGACGACGCCGTCCGTGGTGAGCCGGTGACACACCACGGGGTACTCGGCGCCTTCGAGCACGCCGAGCGGGGGGCCGCCCTCTCCTTCGTCGATACCGGACCGTCCGTCGGCCGTGGCCCAGATGTGGGGGATGTGGCCGGCCCGAGCGCACTCCAGGACGCCGGTGGCCGGATCGAGCCGGAGAAAAGTACACGTCGCGAAGAGGTCCTCGCCCAGGGAGACCAGGAGATCGTTGGTGCGCGCGAGCAGTTCCCCCGGGTCGCCCGTGACGGAGGCCAGCGCACGCAGTCCCACCCGGACCTGCCCCATGAACGCGGCGGCCTTGATGTTGTGCCCCTGCACGTCACCGATGGACAGGCCGATACGGCCGTCGGGCATAGTGAAGGCGTCATACCAGTCTCCCCCGACGTTGAGCCCGTGATTGGCGGGCATGTAGCCCACGGCAAGGCGGACGCCCGCAGGCTGCGGAAGGTCATGAGGCAGCATGCCGCGCTGCAGTGCCACTGCCAGCTCGACCCGGGAGCGCTGCATCTCCGCGAGCTCCCGGGCCCGGGCAGTCAGCGCCCCGAGCCTGGCAAGCAGCTCGTCACCGTCGTCGGCCCCTTGCGTACGGAACATTGATCGCCCCGGTTCCGCGAGAGCACCCCGCGTCAGTTCAGCTGTATTCCGCCGTATGCACCGCTGGCACAAACCACGCGATCAAGTCTGCCCGCAGATGGCTGCGGTCGCACCCTGTCACGTCTGCCCCGGAGATCCACGCCGCTCACTGAGCGGGCGGCGTGGCCACCAGGCGGCGTATCGACCTCAGGGACACACCTGCGCCACCAGGGCGGGCAGCGCCTCCCCCAGGGGCAGGTCGACTCGCTCGGTGGCCCAGCGGTCGCCTCGGGTCGGGCCCTGGTTGACGATCAGGACCGGCGTGCCGGACTGCGCCGCCTGGCGCACGAAACGCAGCCCGGACATGACGGTGAGGGAGGAGCCGAGTACGAGCAGGACGGCGGCCTCCTCGATGAGGTGGCGACACGCCGCAACCCGCTCAAGGGGCACGTTCTCGCCGAAGAAGACGACGTCCGGCTTGAGAACCCCGTCACCACAGGTCGCACACGCCACCACCTGGAACTCGCGAACCGCCTCGTCGGGCAGCTCCACGTCACCGTCCGGATTGACCCGCGCCGCGCGGTAGCGCTCGGCGGCAGCCTCGAACCCCGGATTGACTGCACGCAGCCGTTGGTCCAGCTCCGAACGGGCGCTGCCTCGCCCACAGGCCAGGCAGATCACCCGGCTCAGGCTCCCATGGAGTTCGATGACGTCCCGGGCCCCGGCCGACTGCTGCAGCCCGTCGACGTTCTGTGTGATCACACCGGTGATCAGGCCTGCTCCGGCCAAGGCGCTCACGGCTCGATGACCGGCGTTCGGACGGGCTCGCGTCATGGCCCGCCATCCCAGCTGGCTGCGAGCCCAATACCGCTGCCGTGCCTGCTCGGCGCCGACGAACTCCTGGTACGTCATGGGAGTGTGCCGACGCAGGGAGCCGTGCTCCCCACGGTAGTCCGGGATGCCTGACTCGGTGGAAAGACCGGCCCCGCTCAACACCGCGACCCCGCCGCCACGCACCGCCTCGACGACAGCCGTGAGGTCGGTCGAGGCCGGCAGCAGGCCGCCAGTAGGCTCCCAGGTCAGTGTGGGTCGCGTCCGCATACGTGCCAGCTTACGTTTCGGGCGCCCGCGTACCGCGCTCACACCGACATCCGCGCGAACCTCACCAGAGGAACGGAGCCCAGCAGCCTCGGCACAAGCTTGGGGCACGCTTTACATGGCCGCGGTGCTGATGGCGTTGCGGGTGCCCGGGCCGTAGACGCCGAGGGGTTCGTCGATGGCGCGTGCCTGTTGGATGCGCGCGACCGCGGCTGCGACGTCCTGGCTGTAGTGGCCGTCCACGGGGCCCGTGTAGAGGCGCAGTTGTCCCAGCTGCTCCTGCAACTGCCGTACGGAGTCTCCCGTGCTGCCCACCCGCAGCGCACTCGACGCGTTGTCGGCCGCCGGATCCGCGCGGGCGTGCGGGGTGTCGTGCAAGGTGCTCGCCGGTGGGCTCGGGTGCGGTGCGGGCTTGCTGGGCGGCGTGGAGGGTGCCTTGTCGGGCACGGGCGCAGATTCGTGACGGGGAGCGTCCGGTTGCCGCGCGGGCGGCGCGGCGTGCGGACTTGTGGGGGCCGGACGGCCGTGGGACTGAGCCAGGAGCCCGGCGGTGAGGACGAGCAGGGCTGCGGACGCGTAGCCGTACGTGAGCGGTGGGAAGCACCGTCTGGGCCTGATCGCGCCATGGCGGGCATGGGTGTGGAGGCGAGGCTGCCCGCGTATGGAGGCGGCCGCGCGGTGGCGGCCCTTTCCCTCTCTGCCGGAGGTGGGCGCCGCGCTCGCGGGTGTCGCGTACGTCGGCCCTGCCACCGGGCGCGGCACCCCGAACGCCGTACGCAGGCGTCGATCTGGTGTCCGCGTCAGGTAGGAGGAAAGCGCTGGGTACATGGACGGGTCTGGGACGGCTGCTTCGAAACTCACAAGATCGAACGTAGACGTCCGCGCGCCGCCAATCCCTCGCCGTCGGCCCCGAACCGCGATCCTTAAGGCTGCGTTGACGGTCGACTCAGGGCCAGATAAGCCCCGTGGTGCCGCGGGCGGTTTTGTATCCAGCGGGTATCAGGGAGCGCTTGGTCGGCCATCGGTTCAGGCGGTGCGGTTGTCGCGTCCGGTGTCTGCCATATCGTTCCTTTCAGGTCGCCGGTCACCCCGTGCGCGGGCACCGGCCCCGCCTGAACCGTCCGAACAAGAGTGATCCACCCGTGTCGTCGCCCAACCCGGCTCCTGCTTCCCCGCAGAACATTCGTGTGCTGCTGGTGGAGGACGACGACCTGATGCGCCGGTCCTTCGCCGTCGCCCTGGAGCGCTACGGCTATCGGGTCAGGGTCGCGGCCGATGGGCTCACGGGGCTCGAGCTCTTCCGTGAGGAGGGCTTCGACCTGCTGATCCTGGACGTGATGCTGCCCGGTCTCGACGGGATCGGGCTGTGCCGCAGAGTCCGCGAGACCAGCTTGGTGCCGGTCCTGATGATGTCGGCGCGCGGCGACGGGCTCGATGTCGTCGCCGGTCTGGAAGGCGGCGCGGACGACTACGTGGTCAAGCCCGTGGACACCTACGTACTGCTGGCCCGCATCCGCTCCCTGCTGCGCCGGGCCACATACGCGCCCGCCCAGGAGCCCGGCCCGGCCTCGGGCGACGGGGCGCCGTCGGCCGAGGAGCGGGTGCTGGTCTTCGGGGACCTGGCCATCGACACCGGTGGCCTTGAGGTGTCGGTGTCCGGGCGTCCGGTGCTCGTGTGCCTGGTGTCTCTGGCGATCGGTGCGCTCGCGGCCGCGCTTCCGGCTCGCCGGGCAGCGGCGTTGAGCCCGCTGGAGGCCGTCTCGGAGGCCTGAGGCGGCGCGCCTTCCGATGGGGGGGCTCGCGACATGTCTTCCGCTCCTGCCGTGCCGCGGCAGGAGCGGACAACATGAAGTCGGCCGGTTGCTCAGTGCACGGGTTTGAGGGTCAGTGTCTGCTCGGCGGCGGCCCTGACGCCTCCGTCGGGGCGTCGCGGCAGTGGCTATCGCCGAGGGCGCCGACCAGGCCGGGCCTGATGGTTCGTCAAGGCGCGCGCAGGGGGTCCATGACTGCGCCGGGGTTGAGGATCCCGGCCGGGTCGAGGACCTTCTTGCCTGCCTGCAGGGCGGCGGCGAAGAGATCCGGACGCTGCTGGTCGTACCAGGGCCGGTGGTCGCGGCCCACCGCGTGGTGGTGGGTGATGGTGGCGCCCGCCGTGATGAGCGCCTGGGAGACGGCTTGCTTGATCTCGTCCCACTGCTCCACGGTCCTGCCCCACCGCCCTGCGGCGTAGATACCGAAGTACGGTGCCGGGCCGTCCGGGTAGACGTGCGTGAACCGGCACGTCACCACGCCTTCCGCGCCGACCTGGCGCATGGCGTCCTGGGCGGCGTCGTTCACGGCCGCGCGCACGGCGTCGAACCGGTCCCAGGTGCAGGCCGTCTCGAAGGTTTCCACGATCATGCCCTGTGCCGCCAGAGCGTCCCGCTGATACGGCATCCGGACGAACGAGGAACGCCAGGTGTCGGCGGCCGCGGTACGCGCGGCCCGGCCGGAGCTTTCGGTGTAGCGCGGCGGCTCGTCCAGGGTCCCGCCGTGGTCGCGGCACAACTCCAGCGCGCGTTCCATCCAGACGTCGACGGGATGGTCCGCCGATTCGAAGCCGAGGACCAGAACGGCGGTCGCGGCGCCCGCGTTGATGAAGGCCTCCATGGGGTCCAGCAGACGGCAGTTGGCCGGGTCGAGGCCTGACTGGGACAGGGCGCGCACCGCTCGGACGCCCGCGTCGTACTGGGCGAAACCGACCGAGGCACCCGCCCGCCACCGCGGCCGGTCCTGCAGACGGACCCAGGCCTGGGTGATCACACCGAGCGACCCTTCGGAACCGAGGAACATGCGGTCGGGTGAGGGGCCCGCGCCCGAGCCGGGAAGGCGGCGGGACTCGACGACACCGGCGGGGGTGACGACCCGCAGTGACTCGGTGAGGTCGTCGATGTGGGTGAGGCGCGTGGCGAAGTGCCCGCCGGCCCGGGTGGCCAGCCAGCCGCCGAGACTGGAGAACTCGAAGGACTGCGGGAAGAAGCGCAGGGTGTACCCCTGGGGCCGCAGTTGCTCCTCCAGGTGCGGCCCCAGGACACCGGCCTGGACGAGGGCGGCCCGGCTGGTGGCGTCGACCTCGAGCACCTGATCCATCGACGTGAGGTCGAGGCTGACCACTCCGGTGTACTGATCCCCCACCCGTGGTTCGACGCCGCCCACCACCGAGGTGCCGCCGCCGAAGGGTACGACCGCGATGTTCGCGTCGTGGCACCAGTCGAGTACGTGGACGACCTGACTTTCCGACGTCGGGCGTGCGACGAGGTCCGGCACGTGGGGCAATGTGCCGAGGAGCGCCCGTACGACATCGCGGAAGGCCTGCCCGTGACTGTGCGCCAGGCGGTCGCGCACGTCCGCGGAGACGATCGCGGCCAGAGAGTCCGGCGCCTTGATCCTGCCGACGCCCACGCCGAACGCCTCCACCGGAGGAGCCTCATGGACGGTCAGATCGGCCCTCGGGAGCATTTCGGCGGTGCGGCGGGTGAGCTGCTCGCGCTCGGAACCGGATACCGCGTCCTCCACGTTTCCCCAACCCCACCACGAACGCGTCCTGCCCTTCATGGCCCGCACCGCCTAACTGAACACAGGGTAAGTTACCTGGCGGTCACTTTGGCATAGGGTAAGGACATGGGCAAGCAGCAGAAGGGCACGCGTGCGGTCGGCACCAAGGGAATGCCTCGAAAGGACCGGGAGCGGCTGATCCTGGACGCGGCGGCCGAGGAGTTCGGCAGGAAGGGCTACGCGCGCGGGTCGACCGCGGAGGTGGCGGCGCGGGCCGGGATCACCAAGCCCATGATCTACGAGTACTTCGGCTCCAAGGACGGGCTCTACCTGACCTGCCTGGAGCGTGCGGGCACCCGCCTGGTGGCAGCCGTGGAGAACGCGCAGGAGGGTCCCTTCGACATCTCGCGCGCCGCACGCACCCTCACGGCCGTCTTCCACACACTCGAGTCGCGTCTGCACGACTGGGAATTGGTCTACGACGCGACGCTGCCTGCCGACGGCGACCTCCACACCGCGGCCACCGTCTACCGGCGCGAGCTCAACCGTCTGGGCGCGGTCGGCGTGTCCGAGTTCCTCCGTTCCGCCCCGGCCGACGACCCGCTCGACGCCGACCTCGCCACTCATCTCTGGTACGGGACGGTGAGCGCCGCCGTCGCCTGGTGGCGCCACCACCCCGAGCAGACTGCCGCGGAGATGACGTCCCGCTTCGGACGGATCGTCGCCGTACTCCACCTGGGAACGGCTGAACCGGAGGGTCAGGGCTCCGGTCACCGCCCACACTGAATCTGAACCTGCGATTGAGGCTAAGGCTGAGGCTGAGGCTGAGGTTTAGGTCGAGGTTGAGAGATCGATGGCGGATCACTCGATATGGCCACCCCCGCTCTCAGCGGCGATGCCGGTGCGTGGGGCCGAGTGCCTTGAGGCCGTTCAGAAGGGTGAGCAGCACCGCGAGGCGGTGGGCGCGGAGCCGCTCCGCCGCCTCCGACTCGTCCTGGGGCATGTCCGACTGACTGAGAGCCTTACGGGTGGCGTGTGCGGCGAGCAGCCCGAGAAGCAGCCGGACCAAGGCGCGGCTCACGGCGGCGCAGGCCAGGAGGCACAGGGCGAGGCCGGTACTGGAGGAAGGCATTCTTCGACCGTCCTTCTGGGAGGGAGCGAGATCTGCCTGGTGTACCGCCTTGGGCCCGCGATTCGATGCCCCGCAGGAGCGTGGAGTTGTGTGGCGCGGGCCCGGCCCCTGCTACCTCCACGCGCCTGAGGGGTTGTTGGCCGTAACCGCTGCGGAGAGCATGCGCGCATGGAGAACAGGGACGACAGCGATGACCTGGCCGACAAGCACGAGCCGCGCACGCACCGCAGGAAGCGGGACCTGCCCTTCCCGTACAACCAGGACCTTTCAGGGATCCTGCCGCGCCTCAACCGTCGTACCGCCTGGGGCCGCGCCCGCCTCGCGAACCACCGTGTGACGGCGTCGCTCCTGGCAGCCGGAATGCGACTGCTCGAGCAGCACTTCGGGCCGTGCGCCGAGCGGCCGGTCACGAGCAAGAGCCTGCTTCTCGGCCCGTTGTCGCAGCGCTGCGTGGGCGAGGCGTTCGGCCACAACCCCGAACCCTTCGCACGTCACGGCGACGGCGCGGGGCTGCTGCGGGACCGCTGGACGCCGTACTCGAATTTCATCGTCGATCTGATCAACTTCGCGGTGTGGAAGGAGAACTACCGCCCGGAGTTCCGCACACAGCGGGCCGCGAACACCAGGCGTCTCGTGCACGGGCGCGACGGCCGCGATTTCGTGCGCGCCGTCCACGACATCGCCCATCGGCACACCACGGATGGCCTTGACATGCCCTCCGTACGGCTCGGCCTGGCTCTCATGACGGTGGCCGACGCCGACGAGGAGATCGCACGGATCACCGCCGGCATCTACGCCGCCTACCTGGGCTCGTGGAAGGAGCTGTACGCCGCCGTCCTGCGTGAGCGCGGTCTGCGCCTGCGCCAGGGGCTCACGCTAGACGACCTGGCCGACGCGCTCTCCGCAGCCAACGACGGCGTGACGCTGCGCGCTCTAGGCGACCCGGCATCCGGTGTCGTCGACGACGCCCGCCGGCGCTCCTTGACCGGCACCATCTCCCTCGCCGTGATCCACGCCTTCCTCGAACCGGAGGACGAAGCGAGCGGCCTGTCCTTGGAACAGTCCGTCGCGGCGCGCTTCGGCGGGCGGGGCTAGGGCGAACGCGCGGGCCTGCGAGCGCCGGGCGGGCCGGGAGCGGCCCACCCGGCGGCGCGTCACTTGGTCGCCGCGAACTTCCAGATGAACGGCTCGCCGTCCTCCTCGGACCAGTGGACCTCCAGGTCCTTCGCGCCCTTGGGGACCAGGTAGGTCTCGCACAGGACGTGGGACTCGCCCTGCTTCCAGCCCTCGATGGACGAGGAGTCATCGCAGCCCGGCGCGTCTTCGGCGGCGCCGATGATCAGGGTTCCGCGCTGACCGTCCGCCCAGACGGTGGTGGAGTCATTCGCGTCCGGGGTCTCGGTGAGGGCCGCGCCGGACTTGTGCGTGTACTTCACGTAGGCGATGGCCGGAACCAGGCCCTTGGCCTCCTTGGGGTCCGACACCATCTTCTTCGTGTCGGCCTCCGTACCCAACTCGACCTTCTGCGCGGTGAGCTCGTAGGTGACGGAGGCGTCACCCTCCTTCACCTTGCCGGTGGCGCTCTCGCCGGTGCCGCGCGCGCCGCCGGACTCGGGCGACGATTCCGCGCTCGCCTTCGCCTTCGGCTTCTCGTCCGCGGAACCCGACGCCTTGTCGTCGCCGTTGCATCCCGTCAGCGCGAGGGCGAGCACGGCCACGGGCGCGGCAACGCGCAAAGCGGTCTTCCTGTACAGCAAAGTGAACTCCCGGCAGAAAAAGGTCAGCCGCGCACCACAAAGTCACCCCGTGGAGCGGCCGGTTGAGCGCTCAGCATATGAGTCGATCACCCATGGGGGCGAGTCGGTTCCGCACCGTACACACGAGGTTCGTTCACACTTGCGACGGATACGGGACGAAGCGCACGCCCTGGGCCGCGACCGACGACCGAGCGGCGATCGAGAAGATCGCGGCGGGCGACCCCCTCGTGCTCGCGGAGGTCCGCGAGGACCGCATCAGCGAGTTCATCGCCACGAAGACGGCCCCGGAACTCGCCCCCTACCGGCACGAAGTGCCCTGATCCTGCCGGGTCCTGCCGGGTCCTACCGGGTCCTGCCGGGCGTCGCGATGCCGCGGAGATCCATCAGGAGGTGCCCTGGAGGCGCGTCGCGCGCGCCCGGTGACCTGGGCCCGCTCCCCCTCCCGCCCCCGACGGCCGACGACGTGCCGGTGCCCATCCGGCCGCCGCGCATGATGGGCACCTGCACATGGCCGGGGCGCTCAGCTGTCCCCGAAGCTGAACGTCCACGAGCGACGCACCCACGCAACCGCTGAACGGCGACGTGCGCACCGCTTCCCCTCCATCACGGCCTGCTGCGCTCACCTGCGCCCGCGGGAAGGACTCCCATGCCCACTCCCTCCAAAGCGGTCCACGCGACCGCGACCCGCAGGGCGATGCGCCGGCTGCTGCCCCTGCTCGGTCTGGCGTACTTCATGTCGTACGTGGACCGGACGAACGTCGCGCTGGCGAAGACGCAGCTCGAGGCCGACATCGGCGTCAGCGCCGCCGCGTATGGCCTCGGCGCGGGCGTCTTCTTCGTCAGTTACGCGCTCCTGGAGGTCCCGAGCAACCTGGTGCTCTACCGGGTGGGGGCCCGTGCCTGGATCGCGCGCATCGCGGTCACCTGGGGTCTGGTGTCGGCCGCCATGATGTTCGTCCAGAGTGAGACTTCCTTCTACGCCCTGCGGTTCGCCCTCGGCGCCGCCGAGGCCGGCCTGTACCCGGCGCTGATGTACACGGTCACCCTCTGGTTCTCCCAGCAGTACCGCGTCACCGTCGTCGGCCTCATCTACACCGCGCCCGCGGCCGCGACGATCCTGGGCGCCCCGGCCGGCGGGGGACTCATGACCCTCGACGGCGTCGCCGGACTGCAGGGGTGGCAGTGGATGTTCCTGGTCGAGGGCCTGGTGACCGTCGCCGTCGGCATCGTGGTCTGGATCGCCCTGCCCAACCGTCCGCAGGACGCCCGCTGGCTCTCGCGGGAGGAAGCAGCCGCCCTCTCGGAGCGCGCCGCCGCCATTGAGCCGTCACCGCACCGGCTGCGCGGCAACCTCAGGCTCGCCTTCGGACGCCCGGTGGTGCTGCTGCTCGCCGGTACCTACTTCGTGAACCAGCTCGTCACCTCCGCCGTCGGTTTCAACCTGCCGTCCATCGTGGAGAGGCTCGGCGTCAAGGGCTCCCTGACGATCGGGCTCGTCACCGGCAGCATGGGCGTGGCCATCCTCGCCGGGGTCCTGTTCTTCCCCTGGCTGCACGGCCGCATCGGCAACGACACCGGCCTCATCGTGCTCTGCGCCGTCGCAGGAACCGCCGCCATGGGTCTCTACCTGCCCACCGACTCCGTGGGAGTCCGCTACGCGCTGCTCTTCGCCGCCAACTTCTTCCTGACCGGCACGCTGCCCCTGTTCTGGTCCGTCGCGATGTCGCGGATGTCCGGCCTGATGGCCGCCGTGGGACTGGCCTTCATCAACACCATCGGCCTGCTCGGCGGCTTCTTCGGCCCGATGGTGTTCGGCCTGATCGAGGGCCGCACCGGCAGCGACCGCACCCCGTTCGTCTTCGTCGTCATCGCGGGCCTGGCCGGAATCGCCCTGGCCGCCCTCCTCAAGCGCACCGTCGGCCGCGAGGACGGGGACCTGCCGGGCCGGGTCCCGGCGATCGCCGACTGACCCGGCACCGACCGGCCCGTACGCCCCTCGGCGCACCGAGAAGCTCTCGCTGTGCGACTGCCCAACGCCTGATCGGGCCGATTGGGCAGTCGCATGATTTCAGCCACCGCGGTGCGTGCTTATCCTTCGGCCATGAACGCCGCCGTGAACACCGTCATGAACGAGGAGATGGCGCTGCGCCGCGAGCTGGCCCTGACGCTGGTCGACGACATCGACCGGCTCGTCGACCGGCTGGCGGCCGACATCTGCGCCCACAGCACGACCTACGCCAGCGGCCGCCCGGTCTCGCGCGAGGATCTGCGGCTGGTTTTGCGCGGCAACATGGAGCTGGCCCTGCACGAGTTCGGCGGGATGGCATCCGACCACCGCTTCGAGACGGTCGCGGCCGAGAACGGGCGGCTGCGCGCCGAGCAGGGCATGCCGCTTGACACAGTCCTGCGTGCCTACCGGCGCGGCGGGCGCGTCCTGTGGCAGGCGATGGCCGACTGGATGCGCGACCGCTCCCCCGCCCAGCAGCGCCTGGTGGGCGACATGGCCGGCGCGGTGTGGGAGACCATCGACCGTTTCTCCTCCGCGATGGCGGACGCCTACCGGCTGCGCACCCTCGAGCTCCTGCACCGCGAGGCCTCCCGGCGCGGCGCCCTCTTCGAGGCGCTCCTCGACGGCCGGGGCAGCGACCCCGCCGTGGCCTCCGCGGCGGCCGCAGCCCTGGGGGTGCCCCGGCACGGCCGCTATGTGGTCGTCGTCATCGCCCAGGACGCCCTCGATCCGGCCTCCCCGCCCGATCCCGGACCCGCATTGGAGAGCCTGGGCATGTGGTCGTTCTGGCGGCCCCGCGCGGAGTCGGTCGCAGGCCTGGTCCGGGTCAGGGCAGCCGATTCCGCCCAGCTGCCCGACGTACTGCGCGGCCAGGGCGTCTGCCGGGCCGGGATATCGCCGCCCTTCGAGGAGCTGCCCGCCGCCGCCCAGGGACTGCGGCTCGCCCGGCGGGCCCTCGACACCCTCCCGCCCGGCAGCGGCGAGGTCGCCTCCCTTGACGAGCGCCTGGTGCACGCCGCTCTCGGCGCGGAGCCGGAGATCGCCGAACGTCTTGCGATCCGCTACCTCGACGGGGTCCTGCGCAGCGGCGCCGAGTGCCCGGTGCTCCTGGAGACGCTGGGCGTGTGGCTCGACTCGGGCTGCTCCGCGTCCGCCGCCGCCACGCGCCTGTTCTGCCACCGCAACACGATCCTCAACCGCATCAGCCGCGTCGCCGAACTCACCGGCTGGCCCGCCGACTCCGGTGAGGCCCGGCTCGGCTGGGCGCTCGCCCTGCGGGCCCTGGAGCTCGAGCACTGAGCTGACAACGGGCTGGTCCGCCCCGGCAAGGTGCGGTGCCGCTGCCCACCGTACGCACGGTGATGTTGGGCCCTTGCACATGGCCCCGCGACGGCGGGGTGCCAGAAGCTGAGGCCGTCGGACACCACCGTTCGTCCGCGCAAGGGAGCAACCGTGCAGTTGAGCGTCGCCAGCATCCTCAAGGAATCCGCCGTCCGCCATCCCGACCGGACCGCGGTGGTCGACGGCGACGTCCGCGTCTCCTACCGCACGCTGTGGCTCGACGTTCTGCGCTTCGCGGCCCGGCTGCGCGCCCACGGCGTCGGGCCGGGGGTCCGGGTCGCCCTGCTGCTGCCCAACACCGCCGACTTCCCGCGCGCCTACTACGCGGTCCTCGCAGCCGGCGGCACGGTCGTGCCCGTACACGCCCTGCTCGTGGCCGACGAAGTGGCCTACGTGCTGCGGCACAGCGACTGCCGCGCGATCATCACCGCCGGGCCCCTCGAAGCCGTCGCGAAGGCGGCGGCGACCGAGGTCGGCGTCGACGTGCTGCAGGTGACCACCGACGGCGAGCTCCTGGAGAGCGTCGAGCCGCGCGATGCGGAGGACACCGCCGTGATCCTCTACACCAGCGGCACCACCGGCAGACCCAAAGGCGCCCTGCTCACCCACGGAAACCTGGTCATGAACGCAGGCGTCTGCGCCCAGGACCTGTTCGCCCTCACCCCCGACGACGTGGTCCTCGGCTGCCTGCCGCTCTTCCACAGTTTCGGCCAGTCCTGCGCCATGAACGCCGCCCTGCGCGCCGGCTCCGCCCTCGTCCTGTGCGCCCGGTTCACCGGCCCCGGCGCGCTCGACCTGATGGCAGCCGAAGGCGTGAGCGTCTTCATGGGCGTGCCCACCATGTACCACGCCCTGACCGAGGCGGTGGAGCACGGCGGGGACCGTCCCGGCGGCCTGCGCATGGCCGTCTCGGGTGGCGCGGCCCTGCCCACAGCGCTGCTCGAACGCTTCGAGGCCGCCTTCGGCACCGTCGTCCTGGAGGGCTACGGGCTCACCGAGACCTCACCGGCCGCCCTGTTCAACCAGCTCGCCACCGGTCGCCGGCCCGGCACCGTCGGTCACCCCATCTGGGGCGTCGAAGCGGCCGTCGCCGACGCGGAGGCCGACGACCGGATCATGTTGCTCGCGCCCGGCGATGTGGGCGAGGTCGTGCTGCGCGGCCACAACATCTTCGCCGGGTACCTCGACGACCCCGCGGCGACCGCGGCCGCCGTCGTCGACGGCTGGTTCCGTACCGGCGACCTCGGCGTACACGACGCCGACGGCTATCTGAGCATCGTCGACCGCAAGAAGGACCTCATCATCCGCGGGGGCTTCAACGTCTATCCGCGCGAGGTCGAGGAGACCCTGGCCCGCCACCCTTCCGTCGCGCAGGTCAGCGTCCTTGGCCTGCCCGACGAGGTCAGGGGTGAGGAGATCTGCGCGGCCGTCGTTCTGCGCCCCGGCGCCACCGACGCGCCCGATGACATCGTCGCGTGGGCCAGCGAGCATCTCGGCAGGCACAAGTACCCGCGTGTCGTACGCCTGTTGGGCGAGCTGCCGCTCGGGCCGAGCGGCAAGGTGCTCAAGCGCGAGCTGAAGGAGGCGTGCGCATGAGCGTCGTCGACACCGCGTGCGGCCCGGTGCGCGGCACCGTCGAGGACGGCGTCGCCGTCTTCCGCGGCATCCCGTACGCCGCGGCGCCCGTCGGCCCCCTGCGGTTCGCGCCCCCGGCACCCGTGCCGCCATGGGAGAGCGTCCTGGAGGCCACCGCCTTCGGACCCACCGCCCCCAAGAATCCGTACGCGCCGCCCCTGGACGCGCTCCTGCCCGACCCGGACATCCCCGGCGACGCCTGCCTCAACCTCAACGTCTGGACGGCCGCGCCCGGCGACGGCGGCCGCCCGGTCATGGTGTGGATCCACGGCGGCGCCCTGCGCAACGGCTCGTCCGCCGTGTCCAGTTACGACGGCCGGGCCTTCGCCCGCGACGGCGTCGTCATGGTCTCGCTCAACTACCGCCTGGGCATCGAAGGGTTCGGCGTCTTTCCCGATGCCCCGGCCAACCTCGGCCTGCGCGACCAGATCGCCGCGCTCGCCTGGGTACGCGACAACATCCGCGCTTTCGGCGGCGACCCGGACAACGTCACCGTCTTCGGCGAGTCCGCGGGCGCCATCAGCATCGCGGCCCTGCTCGCGAGCCCACACTCCAAGGGCCTCTTCCGGCGGGCGGTCCTGCAGAGCGGGGCCCCTACGGCCGTCGACCGGGCCGAGGCGGCACGCACCACGCATGCCATCGCCGAGCACCTCGACGTCCCTCCCACCGCAGCGGACTTCGCCCGTGTCGACCGCGCCCGGCTGCTCGCCGCCCAACGGGCCGCCACCGCGGGCGGCACCCCGCTGACCGGTGGCCGCGGCTTCCACCTCGTCGTGGACGGCGACGTCGTACCCGAGGACCCCGCCACCGCGCTCGCCCGGGGCGCCGCCGACGGCATCGACGTCCTGGTGGGCGGCAACACCGACGAGTACCGGCTCTGGTTCGTCCCCAGCGGGCTCGTCGACCGCATCGGCAGCACCGCACTGTGGGCCGCCGTCCTCAAGGACCGTGCGCCCTGGAGGGCCCCGGGCGTCTACCGCGCCACGAGGCCCGGCGCGTCACCCGGCGAGATCCTCGGCGCCATGGTCACCGACAAGGCGCTGCGAGTCCCCCTCAACCGCCTCGCCGACGCCCGCGCGGGCCGTGCCGGCCACCCTGACCGCCCTGGCCGGACCTTCGTCTACGAGTTCGCCTGGCCATCCCCGCAGCACGACCTCGGCGCCTGCCACGCCCTGGAGATCGGCTTCGTCTTCGACACCCTCGACACACCGGACAGCCTGCTCCTCACGGGCGCGACGGCACCGCGCCACCTGGCCGAGGCAATGCACCGCGCGTGGGTCGCCTTCGCGCGCGGCGGTGACCCTGGCTGGCCGCAGTGGAGCACCGAGCGGCCCGTCATGACGTACGGAGCCGACGGCGCCCGGGTCGTACTCGCGCCCCGGGAGCGGGAACGCCGCCTGTGGGTCTAGGGGCGCGGACGCGGCCCCGTACCACCGCCGCCCCCTCGGCCCAGATCCGCACCGGCACGCCCATGCACCTGCACATACACCTGCACACATCGCTGCACCCTGACGCCTCGTCACCCGCACAGCCACGAAAGGGACACCCCATGAGAACGCCTCTGCGCGCACTGCTGGTCACCACCTTGCTCTGCGGAACCGCCCTCGCGGCACCGGCCGCCACCGCGGCGGAGAAGGACCCTCTCCAGTACGTGGCACTCGGCGACTCCTTCGCCGCCGCCCCACTGGTCCGCCCGGCCGACCCCTCCAACCGCAAGTGCGTCCGCTCGCTCGCCGATTACCCGCACATCGCCGCCGGGGAGCTCGGCGCCGACCTGACCGACGTCAGCTGCTCCGGTGCCACCGCCGACGACTTCACCGGTCCGCAGCACCCCGGCACCGCGCCCCAGTACGACGCGCTCTCCGCCGAAACCGACCTCGTCAGCATCACCATCGGCGCCAACGACAACACCCTGTCCAACCTCCCCTCCGACTGTCTCAACCTGCTGCCGAAGCCGCTCGGCAAGAGCTGCGCGGCCGCCAACACCCAGGGCGGCACCGACCGGTACGGCACGGCCATCGACGCCTGGGCCCCCAAGTTCGACGTCGTCCTCGACACCATCCGCCAACGCGCGCCGAACGCAAAGGTGTTCGTCGTCGGTTACGGCAAGTACTTCCGTACTGGAGGCTGCTTCCCCCTCCAGCCCTACTGGGGTCAGGACGCCGACTACATCCAGGCAAAGATCGACCAGCTCGGCGGGGCGCTGCGCACTGCGGCCGCGCGACACCGGGCCACGTTCGTCGACACCGATGAGTTGGGCACCGGCCACGACTCCTGCGCCCCCGCGGCCGACCGCTACATCGAGGGCGCTGTCTCCACCAGCGACGCGTTCCCACTGCACCCCACCGCCTCGGGCTCCCGCGCCTACGGCCGGGCCCTGGCCGACGCGGTACGGGCGGACACGTCGTCCCGCTGACAGCCAGGGACCGTCTTCATCATTCTCGGGAGGTGCAATACCCGCGGCAACCGTGCGTATTGACCGCCCCGGACAGTAGACCAGGGGTGCGACGGCGCGCGCCGTCAGTACGGGCCGCCGCGGAAAAGCATGCTGCCATGGTGGCGTGGGCGGTCGCCACGCTCGTGGGCGGCGTCGGAGCGGTCGGCGGGGGTCGATCGCCGGGCAAGAGCCCGGAGAGTTGCCAAACCGGCCAGCACTTCGTCACGACGCTCGGCGGACTTCATCCAGGCCGGCAGCCGGGCGAACATGGCCATCGTCGGGGAAGCGTGACGCTCGCGCAGCCGGGCGCCCACGTAGGCGGCGAGGGCGTCGACGTGCTCCTCGTCATAGGCCCACAGAATCCGTCCCGCACAGCGGATCTGAAGCCACAACGGCCGCCGGAAGAAGGGATCCTCGGTACCGCCGGGCACCGCGCCGACCAGGCCGGCGCCTCGCTCATCGGCCGTCCAGTCGGCGGCCGCACCACAGCCGCCGCAGACGAGGCGGCGAAGTTGAAAGAGCAGGACACTGAAGTACTTCGGCTCCGCGCTCGGGCGTCGGACCGACCCGGTCAAATGACCGTGCTCGAACTGAGCCTTGACCCTGCCCCACGGGTCAAGGCTTAGCGTCCGGACATGAATGAAACTCATCGCCTCGTGCACCTGGTCCGTCGCCCCGCTGCGCTGCCGACCCCGGACGACTTCGCCCTGGCCCGCGTCCCCATTCCCAAGCCGGAGGCGGGCCAAGTACTCGTCCGCAACACTCATTTCCTGGTCTTCCCGGGCCTGCGAACCCTCATCGGAGGCGAGACCCACGATGTCCCGCTGCCGCCGCTGCGCCCGGGTGACACCCTGTTCGGCCCCGCGATCGGCGAGGTGGTCGACGGGCCGCTGGAGAAGGGTCAGTTGGTGCTGCACCTTCAAGGCTGGCGGGAGTACGCGACGCCCGCCCATGCCGAGTGCAGGTTGTTGGACGGCACCCTGCCCGACGCGGTGGCCCACCTCGCGCAGGGCTCCGCAGGGTACGGAGCGCTGACCCGGCTTGCCGGGATCCGCGAGGGCGACACCGTGTTCGTGACCGGCGCCGCCGGCGCCGTGGGCACCCTGGCAGGCCAGATCGCCCGCCTGCTGGGTGCCGCCCGGGTGATCGGCAGCACCGGCTCACCGGACAAGGCCCGGCGACTGGAGCGGGAACTCGGATACGACGCCACCGTATTGCGCGGAAGGGGCCCGATCGGCCGGCAGCTCGCGCAGGCGGCGCCGGACGGCATCGACATCGTCCTGGACACCGTGGGCGGCGAACAGCTGACGGCCGCCGTGCACGCAGCGAATCGGGGCGCCCGGTTCGTCCTGGTGGGCGCACTGGACGGTCAGCTGTCCCCGGACCGGGCGGGCGGGAGCGCACCCGCTGTGCTCGACACGTACCGGCTGCTGACCCGGGGCATCACCATCGCCGGCTACAACGGCACGGACCATCCGGATGTCGAGGCGGAGTGGGAGGCCCGCTTCGGGAACTGGCTGCGGACGGGCGACATCCAGTTCCCCTATACCGCCGTCCGCGGAATCGAGCGCGCTCCGCAGGCGTTGCCCGAACTGATTGCGGGCCGCTCCTTCGGGGCGGCCGTCGTGGAACTGTAGGACAGGAGAGCGCATGCGGATCGGCGAGGCAGCGGCGGCGGCCGGCACCACACCTCGGGCTCTGCGCCTGTACGAGGCCCGCGGCCTGCTCGGGCCCCCGCCACGTACTCCGTCCGGTCAACGCGAGTACGGCACCGCCGAGGTGGCCCGCGTCCGCGTCATCCGCGACCTGCTGGCGCTGGGACTCACCTTGGAGGACGTCCGCCGCCGCGCCCACCGCGTGGACCTCCTCGTCCAAGGCACGCCGACGTCCTGTGGCAGCGATCCAGGCGAGTTCAGCGACGTCGTGGTCGATCGTCTGGCCATCCTGGACGCGGAGATCGCCCGCCTCACACGCTTACGGCAGCGCCTCGCCTCAGCCGCAGGGGAGCCGTCGGGCGATCCAGACTTGGCGACACCTCCCAGCCGCGGTGGTTGCGGAAGCCCTTCTGGGCTAACGCCGCCCGGCTGACCGGCCGTGGACTGGTGACCAGGCGGTCTCCGAGGGGCGATACGGCGTCTGGGCTGAGGTGGAGGCGGCGATGACTTGCCGTTGGAGGACCCGATTGACCTCAAGTGCAGTTGAGGTTAAATGCTGGCCCCATGAACACAACTGTGATCGATGGACAGGTTCAGGAAGCTGAGACCGTTGCGATCAAAAAGGTGATCGCCGCCCTTGAGCACTCCCAGCAGAACGAGCTCCCTGACGAGTTCGTGAGTCTCTTCCGGAGCGACGCGATCTGGACGACGGGCCACGGCAAGCGCCTCACGGGCCGCGCTGAGATATCGGCTTTCACACACCAGGTGCTTCCCCGTGCCATGAAGGACTCGACGGCCACCTACGAGGTGGTGGATGTGCTG
>NZ_JBHTSF010000123.1:0-26988 GCF_042795295.1 Streptomyces sp. NPDC056486 | reverse complement strand
GACGCTGTGGGCGTCCGCGGCCTTGGCCAGCGACTGGCTGCTGTCAACAGCCATTTACTTGTAGTCCTTCAGGAGCTTGCGGTAGGCGTCGCCGACACTCTTCGCCCCGTCGTCGGGCGACGTCTTGCCGCTGAGCACCTTCTCCATCTGCAGCCGGATCGGCTCGAACAGGGCATTGGCCTGCGGGATCCACGGCCGCTCCACGGACTTGTCCACGGCCGGCTTGAAGAACTGCACCATCTGGTTGTCCTTGACGGACTTCACGTCATACACCGAGGTACGGGTGGGCAGCAGGCTCAGCTTCTCGGTGGTCTGCTGCTGCACCTTGGCCGAACTCATGTACTTGATGAACTCGTAGCTCGCGTCGAGGTTCTTGGACCCGGCGTAGGCGGCGAGGTTCCAGCCGCCCTGCGGGGACGCCTGGCGGTCGCTGCCGCCGGGGACCGGGGCGATGCCGAGGTTGGCCTTGTCGCCCTTGAACTCCTTGCCCTGCAGGGCGCCTTCGATGGACCAGGGGCCGTCGAGGGCCATCGCGACGTCGCCGTCCTTGAAGGCGTTCAGCTGGTTGTTGTAACCGTCGCTCGCGTCGGTGGTGGCCGCCTTGGAGTCGACCAGGTCCTTCATGACCTTGAAGGCCGCGGCGCCCTGGGGGTCGTCGACAGTGACCTTCTTGTTCTTGGTGTCGAGGAGGTCGCCGCCCTCGCCGTAGAGGTACGGGAGGTAGTAGTACGGGTCGTCGCCGCGGAGGTAGAGGCCGGTCTTGCCGGACTTCGACTTGATCTTCTTCGCGGCGGACTTCACCTCGTCGAACGTCTTGGGCGCCTCGACACCGGCCTTCTTGAGCATCTTCTTGTTGTAGAAGAGCGCCAGGGTGTCGATGGTCTGCGGGGCGGCGTAGGTCTTGCCCTTGAACTTGGTGCTTGCCGCGGCCTGCGGGAGGTAGTCGTCCGCCTTGTCGAGGGCGGGGGTGCCCTCGAGCGGGGCGAGGTAGCCCAGGTTGGCGAAGTCCGCGACCCAGGCGACCTCGGTGCGCATCACGTCGGGGGCGCCGGAGTTGCCGCCCGCGGCGTTCTTGAACTTGGCGTTGGCCTCGCCGAACGCGACGCTGACGTAGTTGACCTTGACGTCCGGGTGGAGCTTCTCGAAGCCCTTGGCGAGCTTCTCGTAGGTCCCCTTCTCCGCGTCGTTCGAGGTGTCCCAGAAAGTGACGGTCCCGGACAGCTTGCCCGAACCCTTGCTGCCGCTGTCACCGTCATCGCCACCGCACGCTGCCGCTGTCAAAGCCAGGGCCCCGACCAGTGCGGTGGCCGCTATGCCACGCCGCATGTGAACTCCTTCAACTGATCCCGGAACAAGGGGAGGCGAGACCCCAACTGAGCTGCCTCCGACGAAGCCGCACTCGACGCGGCGCCGGGTTGCCACGGAACGTAACAGGATTGAAAAGCGCCCGAAAGACCTTGCGAGAAATTTCTGCAAGGCCTGCTGATCGTTACTGCTGCGTGTCCTTACGGTTGCCGTTGCTGCGCTTGACAGGCCCCTGAAGTGGCGGTTGCTCTCACGCGCACCCACCCGATTCCTCCGCAAGCACACCGCAAGCGCCTTGCAGAACTGGAACTTTCTGCAAGCTTTCACAGACTGTGTGCAATCCGGCCATTCACCGGTACAGTCCCCGCATGACCGCACGGCTCGTCGACATCGCAGCGCAGGCGGGGGTGAGCGAAGCCACCGTCAGCCGCGTCCTCAACGGCAAGCCGGGTGTGGCGGCGACCACCCGCGAATCCGTCCTGGCCGCCCTGGACATGCTCGGCTTCGAGCGCCCCACACGGCTGCGGCAGCGCAGCAGCGCGGGCCTCGTCGGCCTGATCACACCCGAGCTGGACAACCCGATCTTCCCCGCGCTCGCGCAGGTCATCGCCCAGGCCCTGACGCGTCAGGGCTACACACCGGTCCTTGCCACCCAGACGCCCGGCGGCTCCACCGAGGACGAGCTCACCGAGATGCTGGTGGACCGCGGCGTCTCCGGGATCATCTTCGTCTCAGGACTGCACGCCGACACCACCGCCGACATGGAGCGGTACGAGGTGCTGCGCGGCAAGGGCGTGCCCTTCGTCCTCGTCAACGGCTTCTCCCCCAAGGTGCAGGCCCCCTTCGTCTCCACGGACGACCGGGCAGCGGCCCGCCTCGCCGTCACTCACCTCGCCTCGCTCGGCCACACCCGCATCGGGCTCGCGGTGGGTCCCAAACGCTTCGTGCCCGTGCTGCGCAAGATCGAGGGCTTCCAGACCGGCATGCGCGAACGCCTCGGGATGTCACCCGCGGACTCCGAGCAGCTCATCGAGCACTCCCTCTACACCCTGGAGGGCGGTCAGGCCGCGGCGGGCACGCTGATCGGCCGGGGCTGCACCGCGATCGTGTGCGCCAGCGACATGATGGCGCTCGGCGCCGTCCGGGCCGCCAGGGAACGGGGCTTGGAAGTGCCGCGGGACATCTCGGTGGTCGGCTACGACGACTCCCCGCTCATCGCGTTCACCGATCCCCCGCTGACCACCATCCGCCAGCCGGTCCAGGCGATGGGCCAGGCATCGGTCCGCACCCTCCTGGAAGAGATCGGCAAAACCCCCGCCCCGCACAGCGAGTTCGTCTTCATGCCGGAACTGGTGGTCCGCGACTCGACCGCCTCCGGCAGGCCGGAACAGCGCTCTGCATAGCCCGGAGCAGTCGCCGCCCGTCGAGATCGACGTCCTGGTGCTCGGCGGCGCCGGTGTGGACTCGATCGTCCATGTTCCCGAGCTGCCTCTCCCCTACGCCGACAGCTACATGGTGCCCGCGATCCACATGCGGGCCGGGCAGACCGGCGACTTCGTGGCGATGGGGGTGCAGGCCCTGGGGCTGCGCACCCACCACATCGACCTGATCGGCGAGGACCACGAAGGCGATCTGGTCCGCGCGCTGCACCGGGAGCGGGGCATCCCGTTCACCGAGGTGCTCCAGCGCGGCGGCACCAAGCGAGCGGTGAACCTCGTCGGCCCCGACGGGCGGCGCCTCTCGCTGTACGACAACAGTCGCTCCCAGGACGCGGACCGGCTGCCCACGACGACGGTCGAGGCCCTCGCATCGGTGAGCCGGCACGCCCACGTCTCCCTCACCCACCCCTGCGCCTTCGCCCTGCCCACACTCCGCACGAAGGGGGTGACGGTCTCGACCGACCTGCACAACTGGGACGGAGCGGAGCCGTATCACGAGGCCTTCGCCTACGAGGCCGACCTCGTCTTCCTGTCGACCGCCGCCCTGAGGGACCCGGCGAAGACCATGCGGCAGATCGCCGCCCGTGGCAGGGCCCAGGTGGTCGTCGCGACAGCCGGAGCCGAGGGGGCCCACGTCCTCGTCGGCGGCGAACTGTCCCACGTACCGACCGTCACGCCGCCCGCACCGGTGGTGGATTCCAACGGCGCCGGTGACGCCTTCGCGTCGGGCTATCTCTTCGGCTGGCTTTCCGGTGAGTCGCCCTTGCGCTGTGCCCGCTACGGTGCGATCGCGGGCGCGTACGCCTGCACCGTCCCGGCCACGCGGACCGACGTAATCAGCAGGGACCAACTCCTCACCCTGGAAGCCGATTCGCAGGCCTGAGGGACGATGGCCGGGTTCACCACGCACGGAAGCGGAGGAAGTGACATGGCATCACAGACAGGCGTACGCACCAGCCGTGTGCTGTACGGGTGTATGGGAATCGGCGGCACCTGGGACACCACGCCCTACACCGCCCAGGACATCGCCGGGGCCGAGGCCGCGGTGAACGCGGCGCTCGACGTCGGCATCACGGTGTTCGACCACGCCGACATCTATCGGCACGGCAAGTCCGAGGCGGTCTTCGGTGAGGTGCTCGCCAGGACGCCCGGACTGCGCGAGCGCATCGTCCTGCAGACCAAGTGCGGCATCCGCCTCGCGGACGGCGAGCGGCCCGGTCTGTACGACCTGCGGGGGCCGAGCATCGTCCGGCGCGTCGAGGAGAGCCTCACCCGGCTGCGCACCGACGTGATCGACGTACTGCTCCTGCACCGGCCCGATCCGCTGACAGGACCTGAGGAGATCGCGAAGGCACTGGCCTCGCTGCACGGGCAGGGCTTGGTGCGGCGGTTCGGTGTGTCGAACATGAGCGCCGCGCAGATCGAGCACCTACGGACGCATCTCGACGTACCACTGGTCGCCAACCAGCTGGAGATGAGCCTGGAGAGCCGCGACTGGGTCGAGGCCGGCGTGCTCGTGAACACACCGGCCGCGGCCGACAGCGGCTTCCCGCACGGGACGCTCGAGTACTGCGGCGCCCACGGGATCCAGCTCCAGGCCTGGGGAGCCCTCGCCCGGGGCCGCTTCACCGACGGTGGCGATTCACCGACCGCACGCCTCGTCGCCGACCTCGCCGCCCGCAAGGGGACGACGCCGGAGACTGTCCTGCTGTGGTGGCTCCAGCGGCACCCGGCGCGCATCGCACCGGTCGTCGGCACGAGTCGCCCCGAGCGCATCCTCGCCTGCCGGGACGCCGTGCACCGCGAACCCGACCTGACCCACGAGGAGTGGTACGACCTGTGGATCACCGCCCGCGGCGGCCCGCTGCCCTAGTCGTCCTACAGACGCCGGTAGACATGCACCAGGGCGACTCTCCAGGCGGGGCCGGTCCTGCTCTTCCCGACGGTCATAATCGACGCCGTGACCAAGCCCGCGGTCGAAGTACGGCCTCTCGTACGCCAGAAAGCCAGAAGCCTTGGAGCCCTCGGTGAGCAGTGGCTGGCCGAACTGCCCCGCCGCATCAGTGATGTGGAGCGGCGGTGGTCCGTCGATGTCGACGTCGGACGGCCGCTGCCCGGTGGAACCTCCTCCTACGTGGCGCGGGCACGGACCCGTGACGGCCGGGACGCAGTACTCAAACTCTCCCTTCCCTCAACGGACTTCGCGAGCCAGGTGCGGACCCTGAGCCTCGCGAAGGGCCAGGGGTACGTGCGACTTCTTGCCTACGACGTCGAACGCCACGCCATGCTCCAGGAAGCTCTCGGGCCGTCGATGGATCGGCTGGGCCTCGCCCCTCGGGCGCAGATCGAGACGCTGTGCGCCATGCTCCGACGCGCCTGGCAGGCTCCCCGCGCCGCGGGACTGACCGCCGATCCGGCCCAGGAGAAGGCCCGTGCCCTGGGCGAGATGGTCGGGCGGCTGTGGGAGAGCCTCGGGCGGCCCTGCTCCGAGCGGGTCGTGAACCAGGCGCTGACGTTCGCCGGACGTCGCGCCGCCGAGTTCGATCCCGACCGTTGTGTGGTCGTGCACGGTGACCCGCACCCCGGCAACGCGCTGCGGGTCACGGCACCTCGGGCCGGTGCCGGTGCGGGGTTCGTCTTCGTGGATCCCGACGGGTTCCTCGCCGATCCCGCGTACGACCTGGGGGTCGTACTCCGCGACTGGTGTGGGGAGTTGAGAGGCAGGGACGGGGCTGCGGCCCGCGGTCTGGTCCGCTCGTACTGTGCGCTGCTCGCGGACCGGACCGGGGTGGATCAGCGGGCGATCTGGGAGTGGGGCTTCCTTGAGCGGGTCTCCACTGGGCTCTATGTGCTCGACTTCGGGGCGGAGGAGCTCGGTCGGCCGTTCCTCGACACCGCCGAGCTTCTGGTCTGACCAGTGCGTCACCAGTGCGTGACCCGTTCCCTAGCCGCAGTACATGTCCCGACCGGGCTTCTGCCCCGTCGCCAGGTAGTGGGACACGGTCCGGTCGCCGCACTCGTTGCCGTTGGCGAGGTACGCGTCGTGGCCGGTCGAGTCCACGGTCACCATGGTGGCTCGCTTGCCCAGGGAGGTGCGGAGCTTGAGTGCGCCGTTGAGCGGGGTCACCGGGTCGCGCTCGTTCTGGATGAGGAGGATGTTGGACGGGCCGCTGTCGGTGATGCGTACCGGGGCCTCCTTCGAGCGGTAGGGCCAGGCGGCGCACAGCATCGCGTTCCTCGGCATCCCCGCGGTCAGGGGGTACTTGGACCGGCTCTCGGCGACCTCCTTCGTGTACGCGTCCGTCGACCTGGGCCACTCGATGTCGTTGCAGAGGACCGCGGAGCCCACCGCGACGGCGTTCTGCAGCGCCTGCTCCGGCGGCGCCTGCGGCGCGGGCGGGACCGTGCCCTCCTGGGCGGCCAGGATCAGCTTGGCCAGGGCGGGGAAGTCGTCGGGGTCGTCGAGCGCGTTCAGGAGGGTCTGGCGCAGGACATTTCCGTTGAGCTCCTCGGGGTTGGCGCCGGGCCACGGGATCGGCTCGCGGTCCAACCCGGCGGCCAGGCGCAGGAAGAGCGGGCGCACCTCGGCCGCGGTCGGGGCGAGGCGGTCCGGATTTCCGGGCGCCGAGGCCCACTTGGCGAACTCCGGGAAGGTGTCCTCGACTCCCTGCTCGTGCCCGGCGATCCAGGCGCGGGAGACGCGCGTGGGGTCGGGGTCATCATTGCTGTCGAGGACCACGCGGTCGGTACGGTGCGGAAAGAGCTGGCTGTAGACCGCCCCTACGTACGTTCCGTAGGAGACACCCCACGCGGAGACTTTCCGCTCGCCGAGCGCCGCGCGGATCCGGTCCAGGTCGCGGGCCTGGTTGGCGGTGCTGATGTGGCGGACGAGTTCGCCGCCGTTGCGTGCGCAGGCGTTTGACGTCCGCTGCGCGGCGGTCATGTTCTCGGTGATGGAGCCGTCGGCGGCGGGCCAGGGGCGCATTCCCGATGTGGCGAGGTCGGCGTGTTCGAAGCCACAGCTGACCGGCGATGAGCGGCCAAGACCCCGGGGGTCGAAGCCGATCAGGTCGTAGGCGTCCCGGACCGTCTGCGGCAGCTTCTGGCCCTTGCCCGACGGGTTGTTGATGCCGGACCCGCCGGGCCCCCCGGGGATCAAGAACAGGGCGCCGCGGCGCGCCCCGGGCTTCTCGCTGGGGATGCGGGAGACGGCGATGCCCACCTGCTTGCCCTCGGGGTGGGCGTAGTCCATCGGGACTTCGACGGTCGCGCACTCCTGGCGGGGGTCGAGGCCGCTGCCCTCACATGTCTTCCAGTCGAGAGGTTCGGGGGTGTCCGGAGTCGAGGCCGTCGCGGTCAGCGGCGCGGTGAGGGCGATGACCGCCGCGGAGGCGGCGAGCAGAGCGGCGTTTCGCTTGATCTTCGTCATGGGAGGAGCCTCGCTGATCCTCCCCGGCGGTCACATCCGGCCAACTGGCATATGGAGAAGGGGGTTTGCCCCACCCTTCCCCCTAGGGGCTTTAGAGTCGCGTGTGGCGGGCGCCACACAATTCAGGGTGTGTGACTTAGGTTAGGCTAAGCTAAGTTATTGAGTGATCGCCTCTCCTGGAGGCGCCTCAGTCAAGGAGATTGACGCAGCATGACCTCACTCACCTGCCGCATCCGCCGTACCGCCGCAGTTGCCGTGGCCCTGGCCGCGGGCAGCGCGCTGGCCCTGACCGGAACGGCGTCCGCGCAGCCCGGCCAGGCCTCCGGCAAAGCGTCCGGCTCGACCGTCGAGTCGGCGCCGCTCGTGAAGGGGCTCTACCAGTCCGCGTACTCCGAGCGGAACAACGTGCTGTGGGCCACCTCCGCGGTGGGCCGCCCGCCCGTCACCACCTCCAGCCTGCTGAAGGTCGACCCGCGCACGCTGAAGGTGAAGGCCAGCTACACGCCTCCGGTCACCAATGCCGAGACCGGCGCCGTCGAGGCCGTCTACGGAGTCGCCGTCGACGACGAGCACAACACCGTCTGGACGACGAACACCCGCGACAACTCCGTCGCCGTCTACGACCAGCGCACCGGCAAGCACCTCGCCTCGCTGCCCGGCGTGAACCACGCCCGCGAGATCGTCGTGGACACCAAGCACAACACGGCGTGGGCGAGCAGCTTCGGCGACGGCACCGTCGTCGCCTTCGACACCCGCACCCTCAAGGAGAAGAAGCGCGTCGCGGTCGAGGGATCGAGCCCGACCGGCCTCGCCGTGAACGCGCGGACCGGCGCCGCCTACGCCGCCGACCTCAACGGCGACCAGATCATCGAGATCACCCCGAAGGGCGCGAGCCCCCGCCTCATCCCGACCGGTGACGGCCCGATCTCCATCGCGCTCTCCAAGGACGGCCGCACCGCCTACACCGCCGACCAGGCCGCCGGTGGCCTCTCGGTCGTCGACCTCAAAAAGGGCACCGTCACCAAGTCCGTGCCGACCGGCGCGGGCGCCCTGTCCGTCGCCACCGACCGGCGTTCGGGCAGCGTCCTGGTCGCCAACCGGACCCCCGGCACCGTCACGGTCGTCGACCCCGCAAAGGGCGCCGTCGTGGAGACGCTGACCACCGGCGCCAACCCCAACCACGTCCAGGTGACGGGCGGAACGGCGTTCGTGCTCGACAAGTCGGGCACCGGGCCCGAGGGCCAGGACCAGGCGCACCGCATCCGCGTCGGCCACTGAGTCGTCGGCCCTGAGGCAGCGCCCCTGAGGCATCGGCCGCTGAGGCCACAGGCACTCAACGCCTCCCCGCGTACCGCCCGCCGCGCAACCGTGGCGGGCGGTACGCCGTCGCAGGCGAGAGCCGCTTGCGTACGAGACGGCTCTGCGCCGCGACCGTCACGATCACGCCCGCGCCGAGCAACGGCCAGGCGAAGGGACCCGCGGCGATCACGGCGGTGACCAGGAGCGGCCCTCCGCTGCGCTGGGCGGACGATGACAGGCCGTGCACGCCGAGGTAGGCGCCCTGGGCGTCCTCGGGGGCCAGCGCGATGGAGAGTTCCCAGGACGCGATGGCGTGAAGTATCTCCGCGAAGGTGAACGCGACCGCCGCGACCACCAGAGCGGTGACGGCCGGCCAGGTGCCGCCTGCCACCGAGGCCGTCATGGCGGCGCATCCGACGACGAAGCAGGCGGCAAGCGGCACGAGGAGTGCGCGGGCTCCGTCCGGCGTCCCCCCGAAGCGGGACAGCGGGACCTGGCAGCAGACGACGAGCACGCAGTTGAGGACCATGAGCAGCGGCGCGAGCCCGTGCGGGGCGTCGGTGGCGTGGACGATCCACAGGGGCATGCCGACCTGGAGCACCGCGTCGTCGAGGAAGAGCGCCGCCTCGGTGGCGGTGAACAGCAGGTAGGGACGGTCGCGCCACGGGCCGGCCGGCAGAGCGGGGGGCGCGGGGGCCGTGGAGTCGGTGACCACCCGGGAGGGCGATGGCGGTTCCGCGCAGCGCAGCGTGAGGACGGAGGCGGCGAGGAAGCTGACCACGTTGCCGATGAGCAGCGCCTGGTAGGCGTGGGTGGTGCCGACGGCGAGGGCGAGTGCGCCGGACAGGCCGCCGATGGCCCATCCCGCGTTGGAGACGGAGCGCGTCACGGCTTGGTACTTGGTGCGGTCCGGGCCCGCTATGCGCGCGGCGTACAGCTTGGTGAGGACATTGGCGCCGCGGTCGGCGAGGCTGTTGACGGACGAGTACAGCAGGAGCAGGGAGAAGTTGTCCGTCGTGAGGAGCGCCAACAGGGCGATGGCCTGCTGGAGTTGGGATCCGATGATGACGCGGGTGACGGGGAAGCGGTCGGCGAGGTGGCCCGCAAGTGGTGCGCCCGCCATGCCGACGGCTCCCGAGACCCCCATGAGCACGCCGACCTCGGCGACGGACAGCCCGGTGACCAGGGTGAAGTAGAGGGCGGCCGCCCCCATCCAGAGACCGGTGCCCGCTTTGTTGATCAGTGCGATCCAGAGCATGCGACGGCCGTCCAGGCCCCCCCGGTATGCGTCCGTACAGCGCGGCCCGCCTGCTGCTGAGGCTCACCACTCCCCCTTGACGTGCACTTTGTATTGATACATATTTGATTACGTGGCAGCACAATATGCGATCAGTGGTACGACCGCCAAGGGCATTACCTCGTCGGTCGAACAGGCCGTGGCCGAGGGCGGCTTGGAGCCGGGAGAAGCGCTGCCCCCGGTGCGGCGGCTCGCCGATGAGCTCGGGGTCAGCGCGGGCACGGTGGCGACCGCCTACAAGGAGCTCCGCCGACGCGGGATCGTGGTGACGCGCGGACGGGGCGGAACGGTGGTGGCGCAGGCCCCGGCGATCGGGGCGCGCCGGCCGCCGAAGGTGCCGCCGGGGGTACGTGATCTGGCGGGCGGGCATCCGGATCCGACGCTCCTTCCGGTGCTCCTTCCGCCCGATCGGGTGGACCCCGTCACCGGTTCGCACCGGGGTTCGCCGCGCCGTGCGGGACTTGAGGAGCTGGCCCGTGAGTGGTTCGCGCGGGACGGGGTGCCCGACGGCCGGGTGACCTTCGCGCACGGAGCGCTTGACTGCATGGCGCGGCTGCTGTCCACGGAGCTGAAACCTGGCGACGCGGTGGCGGTCGAGGACCCGGGGTTCCACCATCTCCTGGACCTGGTACCGGCGTTGGGCCTTCGCATGGTGCCGGTGGCGGTGGACGAGGAGGGGATCAGGCCGGAGGCCCTGAGCAGCGCGCTGCGGGCCGGGGCCAGGGCCGTGGTGTGCAGCCCGAGGGGGCAGAACCCGATGGGCGGCTGCTTCTCGGAGGCGCGGCGGGACGCCCTGCTCGAAGTCCTCGGCGGCTTCCCGGAGGTGCTTGTCGTCGAGGACGATCACAACGCGGAGGTCGCGGGGGCGCCGTCGTACTCGCTGGCTGCCGGTGGGCTCGAACGCTGGGCCCAGGTGCGGACCGTGTCCAAGCATCTGAGCGTCGACCTGCGGTGGGCGGCACTGGCGTGCGACGCCACCACACTGGCCCGGCACGAGGGGCGGATGCTGCTCACTTCGGGGTGGGTCAGTCACGTACTGCAGGAGACCGTCGAGCGCACGGTGACCGATCCCGCGGCGCGAGCGCTTGTCGGTCGGGCCGAACGCGCGTACACCGAGCGGCGGAATGCGCTGATCGGGGAGCTCGCACGGCGCGGGATCGCGGCGCACGGCGCGAGCGGGATGAACGTATGGGTGCCGGTGCGGGACGAGTCCGCCGTGGTCAACGGGCTGCGCTCACGCGGATGGTGGGTCGCGGCGGGCGCACGCTTCCGTATCGTCGCGCCCACCGCCGTACGGATCACCACGGCCATGCTGGAGGTGGCGGACACGGCCCTGCTCGCCACGGACTTCGCCGCGGTGCTCGGCGAGTCCGAGGCCACGTACGGGGGTTGAGTCCCAGACAAGCTGGACAATGTACGGAGCTGCTTCCGTACCGCACCCCCGAGGTTCCCATGATCAGCTGGCGTCGACTCGACGAACCGGACTTCCCCCTGCTGCGGCGATGGCTGGAGCAGCCGCACGTCGCGCGCTGGTGGAACCACGAGACCTCACCCGATGCGGTGGCGCGTGACTTCGGCCCGGCCGCCCGCGGAGAGGAGCCGTCGGAGGATCTACTCATGCTGCTCGACGGCGAACCGTTCGGCCTCGTCCAGCGCTCTCTCTTCGCCGACTACCCCGAGTACGGAGACGAGTTGGCCGGCCAGGTGGATGTCCCCCGGGGCGCCATGACCATCGACTACCTGATCGGGGATCCCCGGCAGGTCGGCCGGGGACTCGGCACACGCATGATCCAGGCGATCGTCCGGGCCACCTGGGCCGATCACCCCCAGGTCAGCGCGGTACTCGTCCCCGTACACGTGGGCAATCCCGCGTCCTGGCGCATCCTGGAGAAGGCGGGACTGCGACGGGTCGCCGAAGTGTCGCTCGAGCCCGACAACCCCCTCGACGACCGCGCCCACTACCTCTACCGGATCGACCGCCCGGCCGACTGAGTTCAGGCCACCGCGATCCGGTCCAGGCGCGCACGCTGCTCTTCGCTCAACCGCAGGCTCGCCGCGGCCACGTTCTCCGCCAGGTGGTCGAGCGAGGCGGTGCCCGGGATCGGCAGCACGACCGGTGAGCGGTCGAGCAGCCAGGCAAGGGCGATCTGCGCCGCGGTGGCGTCGAGTTCGGCCGCCACGGCCGCGATCTCGGCCGTCGCCGTCGAGGCGGCGGGATGGACAGGACGCCAGGGCAGGAAGGCGATCCCTGCCGCGTCACAGGCGTCGAGCACGGCCTCGTGCTCGCGATCGAGCAGGCTGTAGCGGTTCTGCACGCTCGCCACGTCGACGATTCCCCGCGCCTCGGCAAGCTCGTCGACAGTCACCTCGGAAAGGCCGATATGGCCGATCCTGCCGTCGAGTTGGAACTCCCGCAGCGTGCCGAGCTGATCGGCGAGCGGCACCTTCGGATCGAGGCGGTGCATCTGGAGCAGTCCGATCCGCTCGACGCGAAGCCGGCTGAGGGCCTGCTCGACCTGCGCGCGCAGGAACTCCGGCCGTCCGTTGATCGACGCCTCTTCGCCGGGGCCGGGCTGCTCGACGGCGACCTTGGTCGCGATGAGCAGATCGTCCGGGTAGGGGTACAGCGCTTCTACGAGGAGTTCCTCGTTGGCGCCCCATCCGTACATGTACGCCGTGTCGATCAGCGTGACGCCCAGCTCGACGGCCCGCCGGGCCACCGCGATGGAGGCCTCCCTGGCCGCCCCGGCCTCGGTCACGAGGCGCATCGCCCCGAACCCGATCCGGCGTACGCCGATTTCCCCGCCGATGCGGAAGGTACTCGAAGTGCTCGATGCCATGTGTCGTGTCCACCCCTCGGTCGACGCGCCACGTTACCGGCGAAGTCGAGGCGTGACGTCAGCGGCGACGCGCGTCCCGGTCGTCGAGTTCAACTCCCGTCGTCACCGTCGAAACCGGCTTCGGAGAGTCGACCACGAATTACGCATCCGCGTGCATTGACGGCTCACCTCACCCGGTTCAGGGTGTTGCCCCCGAAAAGACCTCAAGCGGGACCTCGAGCAGCACCTAGAGAAGGGCTCCCTCCATGCGAAGACGTGCCTTTGTCCGTGGACTGGCCATCACCGGCGCCGGGTTGACCCTGCCCGTGCCTTTAGCCGGCGCCGCCACCGCACGTGCCGACTCCGCCGCCGAGGGCTGGCAGCAGGTCGCCGCCCCGGCCGGGCAGGAGGCCGCCCATCTGCTCGCGGTCGCCGCCGCGGGCCCCGGACGTGCCTGGGCCGTGGGCGAACAGGGGCGCTACGGAGGCACCGTCGGCACTCCGCTCGCCCTCAGCTGGAACGGCTCCGCCTGGTCACCGACCGACCTCTCCCACCTGACGTACAGCGGTGGCCTGCGTGCGGTCGCCGCCTGTCCCGGCGGCGCGGCCTGGGCCATCGGCACGAACACCGCGGGGCACGACCAGCTCCTCTCCTGGGACGGCACGACCTGGCGCGAGGCCGACTTTCCCGGCCGGGGCGAGCCGGGGACACGGCTGACCGATGTCGCGTCCGCGCCGGGCGGCCGGTTCTGGGTGTCGGGCCGGCACGGCGACCGCGCCGGACTGATGCGCGGCAAGGGCACGACATGGCGCTGGTGCCGGCCACTGCCGGACGAGGCCGCGCCCACACCCTCCGGCGTCCATGTGACTCCCGGCGGTGAGGTGTGGGTCTTCGGCGACATCATCGCCCGCTGGGACGGCGCCTGGACGGTGGTGCCCCGAGCGCTCGGCATCCGCGCCTCGGTGACCGGCCTGCTCCCGCTCGCGCACGACGACATCTGGCTCACCGGATACTCGTACGGGGTAGGTGGGCCGCCCGGCAAACCACCCGGCATCGTGCTGCAGCGCTGGGACGGCACCCAGTGGAACTGGGTCCAGGCCCCCTTCAGCGTCGGCCTGCTGAGCGGCATCACGGGCGACGCCACAGGCCGGCCCGACCGGATCTCCGGCTGGGACTTCTGGGACCAGAAGCGCGCCCACTATCTGCGCTGGGACGGCACGGCCTGGATCAGTGAACGCGGACCGGAGACGCCTTCCACCTATCTGCCCCAGGCCATCGCCACGATCCCCGGCACGGACGGCGGCTACTGGTCGGTGGGCACGACTTCGTTCTCGCCGTACCCACCCGCCCAGCTCCGCGTGGAGCGCTTCGGCTGAGCCACCGGTACCGCCGACCCTGACTCTCAGGCCCGCGGTGCGATGCCGAAGGTGAACGCGGAGGTTCCGGGGTCCACCGCCGTCACCCCGCCGTCGACAGTGAGTACGGCACCGTTGACGAAGGACGCGGCGGGCGAGAGCAGCCAGGTGATCGCCTCGGCGACCTCCTCCGGCTCTCCCGGCCGGCCCGCCGGGACGAGCCGCGTCGCTTCCTCGTACGCCGCGTCGGCGCCGCCGTCCCCCAGCTGGGCCTCCTCGGCGAACCGGGTCATCCGCCGGTCGGCCATCTCCGTCCGCACCCAGCTGGGGCACACGGTGTTGGCACGAAGCCCGGCCTTGCCGTAGTCGACGGCGAGGGAGCGGCACAGCTGGAGGAGTGCCGCCTTGGACGTGGCGTACGCGGCGTTGGCCACGCCATTGCGCAGTGCGGCGACCGAGGCGACCGCGACCACCGAGCCGCGCGCCTCGACGAGATGGGGAAGCGCGGCCCGCAGCAGCAGGAAAGGGCCCGTGAGATTGGTGCGAAGGACGGTGTCCCAGTCCTCGTCGGAGAGGTCACCGACGGCTCCGCTTCGCCCGACCCCGGCATTGAGCACGAGCCCGTCGATGCGGCCATAGGCTTCCGTGGCCGCATCGACGAGCCCGGCGATCTCCGTGGGATTCCCCGCGTCGGCGGGGTGGGCCAGCGCCCCGGTCTCCTCGGCGACGCGGCGCAGCGGCTCGGGGCGCCGTCCTGAGATGACGACGTGGTGCCCGTTCGCACGCAGTTGCCGGGCCGTGGCGGCGCCGATGCCCGTTCCGCCGCCCGTGACGATGACAACTCGGCTCTCTGTCATGCCTGTTCAGCCTCCGAACGCAGTCGTGAGCACATCGCCGCGATCATACGTAGACAACCGCAAGCTGCTCACGACCACGTTCGGACGGTCTGCCGGAAGGCCCACCAGGGGGCCGTCGGCTCCTACTCGTCGATCGCCGCGCCGAACGCCGCGGCCGTGCCCGGCGCGCCGAGCGACTCCGCGCCGTACGTCCAGGACCCCGACGCGGTGATGCCGCCCGCCCCGGCGGACAGGACCCACACCACTCCGTCACCGGCGTTCTCGCCGGGCGCCGCGGCCAGGAGACCGAAGCGGCCGTCGCGGTTCGGGTCCGTCAGGCGCACCTGGGCACCCCACTTGTCGCCCTTCTCGGGCACACCGGAGATGTCCGCGGAGTCCTGGTCCCACGACTTGGCGCCGGTCGCCGTGATGCCGGTGGCCGCGCCGCGCAGCACCCAGACAGCTCCGGCGTCCGCGACCGTGCCGATGTCCTCGCCCGGCGCCCCGATCGCGACGTCCGCGTAGCCGTCGCCGTTCGTGTCCGCCACGGAGAGATCGGCGCCCCAGCCGTCACCGCGCTCGGCGGTGCCGGGCACGCCCGCGCTGTCCTGCGTCCACCACTTGGCCTCGTCCTTGAGGCCGTCCGGGTCGCCGTAGCGGATGCCCACCAGGCCGCCGGTCATCGTCTCGCCCCCGTCGTCCGGGGAGTTGGGCTCGCCGGTCACCAGGTCGTCGTAGCCGTCGTGGTCGATGTCTCCCGACGCCGCGACAGGCCCGCCCCGCAGGTCGTGCTCGTACGCGAGGCCGTCGGCGTTGCCCGAGAAGTACGCGGACCAGCCGTGCCCCGGCTCGTCCCCCACGGTCACGCCGGACACCACGAGATCGGCGAATCCGTTGTCGTCGTAGTCACCGGTGGTGAGCGACTTCGGCAGGATGTCGCGTCCGTCGGCCGCCGCGGAAAGACGCTCGGTCGCCTGCCGCCGCAGCGGGGCCTGCCCGTCGGCCTGCGGTGCGGCGTCGTACGCGAAGAGCTCCAGGTCGTCACGGTCCAGTACGGCGAGGACGTCGCCCGGCGTCTCACCGGTGAAGTGCGCGGCGGCGAGACTCAGGCCGAACTTCTCGCCCTTGGTGGGCTCCTGGGTCTCGAGCCAGTCGCTGGAATCGCCGCTGAGGCCCTGCTTGGAGCCCCACAGGATCGCGACACCACCGGCGTCCGCCGTGTCGCCGATGTCCTCGCCGGGGATGCCGACGATCGCGTCGTCGAAGCCGTCGCCGTCCAGGTCACCGGTGGCGACGGCCGTCCCGAAGCCGTCACCCGCCTCCGCGGCGCCCGCGACGCCTGCCGTCGACTGGCTGAACCTGGCCACAGAGGTGGTGCCTATGCCTCTGGATGAGCCGTACTGGGCCGTGACGAGACCGGCGCCCTTCTGGCCGCTGACCGTCGCCCCAGGGGCTCCGACCAGCACATCCTCATATCCGTCGCCGTTGAAGTCACTGTTGCGGTCATCGGCGTGCGTACCCCCAGGGGTGCCGGCGACAGCAGAGGGGGCGGCGGCGATACCCGCCCCGGTCAGAAGGAGGAATGAGGCCGCGGTGAGGGCGGCCGAACGGTTCTTGCGCACGAGCGGCTCCTGTGAAGGAAGGTGGCCGGGCAAGCGCGAGGGTGTCCGGAAAGGGCCCGTTCCTTGTCCGGCGCCCTGTTCGACACGGGATGGGGCACAAGGGTTGTACGCGTCCTTCGTTTCTGTGGTTCTTTCTGTCCGGAACTGCTGCCTCCCCCAACTCAGCGGCCCTTCTTGGTGACCACGAACCGATCGATGACCAGGTAGTCGATCTCGGTGGCGAGGAAGCACTCCAGTGCGTCACGCGGCGAGCAGACGATGGGCTCGCCCGCCACGTTGAAGGAAGTGTTGAGCAGACAGGGCACATCCGTCCGCGCCGTGAAGGCGCGCAACAACTGTGTGAGCGCGGGGTTCTGCCCCTCGTCGACCGTCTGGACCCGCGCCGTGCCGTCCACGTGGCAGGCGCCGGGGATCCGCTCCTGGTACTCCTTGCGCACCGGGAAGACGAACGTCATGTACGGGGACGAGGTCTTCTTGCCCATCTCGAAGATGCGGGGAGCCTCGGACTCCAGCACGACCGGCGCGAACGGGCGGAAGGGCTCCCGGTGTTTGACCCGGATGTTGATGATGTCTTTGATGTCGGGGAAGGCCGGGTTGGCCAGGATGCTGCGGTTGCCCAGGGCGCGCGGTCCGAACTCGGCGCGGCCCTGGAACCAACCCACCACGTTCTTCTCGGCCAGCAGCTCCGCCGCCCTGCCCGCGACCGAAGCGATGTCCGGCTCCTCCTGCCACTCGACGCGGTCCGCGTACTCCCCCAACGTGTCGAGGATCTGCCGCTCGTCGTACGAGGGACCGAGGTAGGGCGTGGTGACCGCGTCGGCGGGCCGGTTCCTGAGACCGGCGGTGTACACGGCCGCGCCGATGGCGACACCCGGATCGCTGGCCCCGAAGCTGACCTCCATGCCGGTGAACGTCGAGCGCTCCAACATCTTCGTGCCGGCCACGCAGTTGAGGGCAAGGCCGCCCTCGAAGAGCAGGGTGTCCAGGCTGGAGCGGGCGGTCAGCGCCCGCAGCTGATGAGCGGTGACGGCCTCGACCATGTGCTGGGCGAGACCGGCCACCTTGACCCGGAAGTCGAACTCCTCGCGCTTCTCGCTGTCGCCGCCGAACAGATCGTCGAACAGCGCGTAGTAGGCAGCGATGTCACTGGGGATGGAGAGGGTGTACGAGCCGTTCTCGTGCAGGCGCACGACGCGTTCGAGCAGGGGGTTGTGCTGCGGCGGCGGGCCGTAGGCGGCCAGGCCCATCACCTTGTACTCGTCGTTGTTGGGGACGAACCCCAGATAGCGGGTGATCCTTCCGTAGGCCACGCCGAGCGAGTCGGCCATGGCGACGGTGCCCTCGTCGAAGAGGCGCACCACGCCGTCACGCAGCTCGCCCATGACGGAGGACAAGGTCTCGGCCCGGCCGTCGCTCACCAGGAAGGCCGCGTCTCCGCCCCCGGCCAGATAGGCGCCGCACATGAGATGGGCGAGGTGGTGGGGCACCAGGACGAGCTTGTTGGGATCCAGCGCGTAGCCGGTGCGCTGGACGAAGTCGCCGTACACCGCTTCGCGGCTGAGCATGTCGGTGTAGAGCTCACCCGTGCGTCGCAGAGCGTCGAACTTCGCCGCGACCGGCATCTCGGCATCGCATATCTGCGCAATCATCTCCTCGGCCACGGTCGGCGAAAAGCGCCAGGGGAATGCGAAGACGTCGACCTGGTCGAGTTCGACACCGGCGGAGTCCAGGCACCATGTGATGGCGTTCGCCGGGAAGTCGGAGGTCTTCTTGACCCGGCTCAGCTGTTCCTCCTCGACGGCGGCGACCACCTCGCCGTCGATGGTCAGAGCTGCCGCGGCGTCATGACCTACGAGGAGATTGCGACCGACTCCGGTCGCCCCGTAGAGCCGTCCGAAGAGCTCCGCACCCCTGGTGAATCCGTTGTAACCGAGCACGATCACAGGCCTTCATCCTCCTCAACGCGACAATTGCGGTGCACGGCAGGCTACTTGGCCCGCATACATTTCGGATAGGGTGCCTGTCGACGCACACCAGTGACTGAAAGGATCCGCTTCGTGGGCAGCAATTCGTCCTCCGTTACCCCTCTGACCAGCACGATCGTCGCCGAAGGATTTGATCGCTGGAGCCCTCCGCTGCATAAGGAATTCGAAAGCAACACCCACAACGGCTGCGTCGGTCAGTCGCTGGTGAAAGAGACGGATTCGCTGCGCGTCTGGGAGACGCATCTCAAGCCCGGAGAGCGCATTCCCGTTCACCGGCACGTACTTGATTACTCCTGGACAGCCCTCACCCATGGCAAGGCCCGCCAGCACGCGAGCGACGGCAGCAGCCGCGAAATAACGTACGCCCGCGGACAGACCGAGCATTTCAGTTTCTCCGACGGGCGTTACCACCTCCATGACCTGAAGAATATTGGCGACGAAGTTCTGTCGTTCGTGGTGGTCGAGTTGAAGGACGGGGCGAACGAACCGCTTCAGTTGGACGGCATCGCAGGATCCTGAATTTCCCGGTTCACACGGCATCCGAAAGCGCGGCGAGCAGCGCATCGTTCGCGCGCCGATTGCCGATGGAGATACGGCAGGTGGCGGGGATGAGGAAACTGACGTCGGCGACCATGATCCCCGCGTCGTGCAGCTGCTCCATGACGCGCTCGTGCTTGTGGAGCCGGACGAGCAGGAAGTTGGCCTCCGAGGGGAACACCCGCTCCACCGCCGGGTGATCGGCCAGTATCCGTGCCATCCGGTCGCGCTCTGCCCGGATGTGCCGGATGCTGGCAAGGGCCCGCCGCGCGTTGGTCAGCCGGTCCCGCACGGCGCTCTGCGACGCGTCGGTGAACCCGAAGGGCACCTGTACCCGCCGCAGTGCGTCGATGATGCCGGGCTGAGCCAGGGCGATTCCGCAGCGGGCGCCGGCGAGGCCCCACGCCTTCGAAAGGGTTCTGAGCACGATGAGGTTGTCGTGCTCGGCGACAAGACCGGCGTACGAGGGCTTCTCGCTGAACTCGACGTACGCCTCGTCGATCACGACGAGGCCCCGCGTACCCGTGACGAGGGCCCGCACCTGGGCCGGGTCGAGCCTGGTCCCCACGGGGTTGTTCGGGTCGCACAGGATGGTCACCCGCGGATCGGCCGCCAGGATCCGCTCGGTGTCGAGCTCGGACAGGTCGTCGCCGCGCAGGGGCACCTCGACCAGGGGCAGGCGCAGCAGGCGGGCGAAGTGGGCGTAGAGCGGGAAGGTGGGCGGAGTGACGCACACGCTCTCGCCGGGGGAGGCCAGCGCCGCCAGGAGGAGCATGACGCCGTCGACCGATCCGCTGGAGAACAGCAGGTGATCCGCGGTCAGCGCGCCGGTGCCCTCGTGTCCCGGCAGCTTCGAGATCGTGTCCAGGTACGTGTCGGCGAGCTCGGTCGTGTCGAGATGGGGATAGCTGCCCCCGGCGCCCAGGAACGGGTTGGTGTTGCTCGACAGGTCGATGGTGTCGAACCGCGGCTGGTGGCGGGAGCGTGCCGGGCCCGGGACCGGCACGGTCGTGACGGGGGAAGCCGCGAAGCGCGACAGTTCCGGCTCGGCTCCCGCTTCTTGCCTGGCCATGAGGCCTTCGGCGCGCAGCCAGTGGTCGAGAGGGACGAACAGGTCGGCCCCGAGGCGGCGCTTCCCTTCGGTCTCCCCCGGGCCGAGATGGACCCAGTGCAGGCCGGAGTGTTGGGCGTCGAGGTACAGCCCGTACAGGGCAGCTGCGTGGAGATCGCTCCCCGCTGCCGGATCGTCCTGGTCGACGGCCTGTGTCAGGTGGTAGAGCCCTCGGCCGTTATGGGACCTGACCGTGAGCGCGACCTGGACGACGGTGTCCCCCCGACGGCGCACGATCATCTCCGTACGATCCGCCAGCACACCGTCCGCCAGGGCGTCGAGGGCCTCGGCGCTGTACGGGTTGTGGCCGTCGCCGTGGCGTTCCGCCCGGCGCCGGTGGAGTTCCACGAAGGCCTCTCGCGCCCAGGGCGCCCCGTCGAGCTCGCTCAAGCGGATCCGCTCCCGGGTGAGGTCGCGGGAGAGCGCGTCGTGGCAGCGGCGCAGGGCGCGTTGCCGACCTCCACCGACTCGGGCACGCAGGATGTCGTCCACGTCCCCCGTCAGGCGGACGATGCTCTCGGCTCCGGCGGCGAGGGGAACGAAGCCTGCTGCCCGCAGCGCGCGAGGGTCGTCGGTGCGGCGGACGTTGGGCACGAGGATCTGGGGCACGTCCAGCATCTCCGCGCGGCGCACGAGATCATCGACCGAGCGGGCGGTGGGAGCGGGGCTCGTCGGGTTGTACAGGGCCCCGCCGCCGACCAGGGTGAGGCGCTGGAGCACCGCGGGATCCAGTGCGGTGAACGCACCGTCGTCCCGGCCCAGTCGGGCAAGGGAGCCCGCCGGTTCGCGGGAGCCGAGGGCGGCGCTCAGCATCTGCTGAAGCGCTTCTGCGTCTGTGGGCCTGCGCATGCTAGTGCTCCACTCCTCGCTCCGCCGCGTGCTCGTCGACCTGTGCGTCGACCTGTGCGTCCGCGTGTGCGTCGACGCGGTCGCGGTACTCCTCGAACAGCTCGGCCAGGGTGCGGGCGATACCGGTCTTCCAATTGACGGAGCAGTCGCCGATCAGCCCCCGGCGTACGTCGTGGTCGAAGATCGCCGTCTCTCGGCTGTAGTCGCTGCGGTCCAACTGGACCGGGACACCGGTGAGCGCGGACATGTACTCCAGGAGGTCGGTCATGCCGACCTCCTCGTCACCACCCCAGTTCACCACCCGCGCGGGCGTCCCCGCCGCGCCCCACAGCAGGGGGACCTGCCGGACGAGGTCGTCGGTGTGCAGCAGGTTGCAGTAGTTCTGTCCCTGCCGCGGCACCGCGCACGGCTGTCCCTCGCGCATCTGCCTGAACAGGATCATGGGCACGCCGCCGTGGCCGTACGGGCCGTAGGCGATGTTGAGCCGGGCAATCACCGTCGGCAACCCGAGCGCCTCGGCAAGGCCCCGCGCCACCCCTTCGGCGGCGAGCTTGCCGACGGGGTACGTCGGCAGCCACGGCACCGCCCCGCCCACGGCGTCGCCCTCGCGGTACCGATGGGTGCTGTCAGCGCGGTTGTAGACAACACCTGACGACACGTACAAGAACGCCTCGGCGGTCGCGCAGTGCGTCATCAGCCGTGCGGTGCCCGCGGCGTTGATCCGCGCGGTCTCCGCGAAGTCCTGGCCGTCGCCCCGGTGCACCGCCGAGTGCAGTACGTGCGTGAAGTCGTGCGGCAGCTCCTCCAGATCGTCGGCGGCCATGTCCCAGGTGAAGGTGCGTGCGCCCATTTCTTCGAGGGCCTTGCGGGCGGCCAGGTCTCCGAACCGGCCCAGACACCACACCTCGTTGTCCGGGGCGAGCGCTTGTGCGACGGGCATCGCGACCTGCCCGGTCCCACCCGTGACGAGAATCTTCTTGCCTTGCATTCCTGTGTCCGTCCTTAGCCGAGCGCTCGGGTCAGTTCGTTCCGCAGAGTCGCCTGGAAGCTCTGCACGTGCTGCGGGCTCATCAGGGTGTAGTGCTCGCCGTCGACTTCGATGTACTGGTTTGGGCCCCGCGTGAAGTCGTCCCAGTGGCGCAGTTGGTTGTCCAGCCACTCCTGCTTGGTGCCCTTGAGCGGCGTGCAGTAGAAGACGCGTACGTCGTCGACCGACCCCGAGGGTTCATAGGTGCGGCCCAGGTGCACCATGCTCTGCGCCAGGTGCACCCAGGTGGTGAACTGCTCGACGGTGAGGTCCAGTTCGACGAGGCGGCGCTTCGGCGCATGGTCGACCAGATAGGCCAGCTGGTCGGCTTCGGGCAGGGGACGCAGGGTGGAGGTAAGCCCCTCGACGTCCGCGGCGGCGATCAGCTCCAGGAACAGCGCCAGGTTGATGGCGCCGTCGGTGAAGGTGATCTCGTTCATGCGCCCGGAGATGCTCGGCGGCAGGTTGAAGACGCCCACGAACTTGACCTCGTCGCCGTCCGCCTCGAGGCGCTTGGCGATCTCGAAGGCGACCGCCCCGCCGTAGGAGTACCCCGCCACCGCGTACGGGCCACTGGGCTGGGTCCGCCGGATCGCCTCCACGTAGGTGGTGACCATGTCGTCGAACGACCCGAAGTGGCTCTCGCCCTGCCCGAACCCGCGTGCCCGCAACGCGTAGAACGGCCGCTCGCCGGTGAAGTACTTGGCGAGATTGACGAACACGAGCACCTCCCCCAGGCCGGGATGGACGCAGAACAACGGCGTTCCGTCCCCGGTGACCTGGAGTGGTACGAGCGGGTCGTAGGCGGAGTCTCCGTCGGCGTTGCGCGCGGCGGTAAGGCGGCCGGCCAGGGCGCGCACGCTGGGGGCCTGAAGGAGCGTGGACATCGGCACGTCGTCGATGCCGAACTCGGTCTGGATCTCCAGTTTGAGCCGCAGCACGTCCAACGAGGTTCCGCCCAGATCGAAGAAGCTGGCGGTCGTCGGTACTTTCTCGGTGTTCAGTACGCGCGCGTAGATCTCGGCCAGCGCGATCTGGACCTCGCCTTCCGGCGCCACGTACTCGCCGAGGAAGCGGGTGCTCACCTGGTCCGAACGGCGGACGGCCTCATCCAGGCCGCCGTTCTCGACGGCCGCGCGCAGCCGCGATCGCTGGATCTTGCCGAGGTTGCCGCGCGGGATCTCCGCCTCGGCGACCGGGAGGATCAGCTGGGGCCGGAACCCCCAGTGCATCACCGTGGAGCTGCGGATCGCCACGAGGGCCCGGTACACGGCGGAGTCGTCGGCCGGATCGCCCGCGGGGACGAACGCGACGGCGAGCTGTTCGGAGTCGGCGCCGTCGGGTCGGATCGGAAAGGCCGCGACCTGTCCTCGTTTCACCCCGTCCAGCTCGTCCAGAACCGCTTCCAGGTCGTGGCTGTAGTAGTTGACCCCATTGACGATGACGGAGTCCTTGGTCCGGCCGACCAGCGTCAACCGGCCCTCGGCGTCGAGGCACCCCAAGTCGCCCGTGCGGAACCAGCCATCGGGCGTGAACGCCTGAGCGGTGGCCTGGTCATTGCCGAAGTACCCGTCGGTGACCATCGTGCCGCGCAACTGCACCTCGCCCGACTCGGCTGTCGTGGGCCCGTCGGTGGAGGCGAGGACCGTGCCGTTGCCGTCCACGATGCGGATCCGCAGTCCCTGCACAGGGCGGCCCAGCGGAGGGAACTCCGTTTCCAGGTCACGGGTGGCGAATTCACGGTTGAACACGCTGCCCGCGCACGTCTCGGTCATTCCGAACGCGGGCACGATCACATCCCGGCGCAGTCCATAACCGGAAAGAGCATCCAGGAATGCCCGTACGGTGCCGGTCACGGTGGCCTCGCCGCCGGAGATGATGTGCCGTACCAGCGAGAGATCCAACTCGTCCTGCGGTACGGGACGTTGGGCGAGAGCCTGATTGATCTGCCCGAACAGGAAGTTGGGCGTGAACGTCACTCTCACCCGGTGGGCCGCGAGCAGCCTGAGGAATTCCACGGGGTCCGCGAGCACCGTGGCCGGAGTCGCCATGACCTGATCGGCTCCGTTGAACATCGGCAGCAGGTTGGCCTCGATGGCGGCTATGTGGTCGGCCGATATCCAGTTCAGCGATGTGTCGTCGGGCCCCAGATCCAGTGCCCCCGCCTTCCCGGCCTGCGCCGCGAGGAGATTGGTGTGGGTGAGCCTGACCGCCTTGCTCGACCCGGTGGACCCGGAGGTGAGCATCAGTACGGCGAGATCGTCCGGGGCGGGCGCAGGGAGCTGATCGTGCTCGGCCGATGCATGGCTCAACTCCTCGACTGTCACGGTCCGCAGGCCGACATCGGGCAGATCGCCGTGGGACTCCTTGGAGACAATGACCAGGGGGTCGCCCAAGAGCGTGCGCAGATGCTCCAGCTGCGCACGCCACCGGGAGGGGTCGGCGGGCGGCGCGACCGGGCAGGGCACGACGCCGGCCAGGACGCACCCCCAGAAGGCACGGAAGAAATTCTCGGGATCATGGGCGGAAATCAGCACCCGCTCACCCCGGGAAGCGCCGTAGTTGTGCAGCCCCTGAGCAATCCGGCAGGCGCACTCCCGCAACTCGGCGTACGAGAGGAATGAGCCGCCGATGAAAGTAATGCCTCGCGATGTGTCCTGAGCCGCACGCTCGAGCAGCTGCGGGAGCGTCGAAGCATGACGTTGATCCGGCATAGGTGTGACGACCTCCGGTCAGAGAAAAGCAACATGGCTGAGGATGTCCGAGAATGCGGCTCAGGCTGGGCGCAGCCCGGCGCCCGGCAATATGTGCCGATCTCGCAATTTCTCGCAGATTCAGAATTTCTCGCAGAAACCGCTCGGAGAAGTGCGGCTCGCGTCAGCCGCCGACCTCGTTGAATCGCACGATCTCGTCGATCGTCTTCTGCAGCTTCAGTTCGTCGGGGTCGGACACGATCGCCTGCCCGAAGCGGCCATAAGGACCGATCGACGCATCAGGCGACGAAGGATATTCGATCTCGTCGAACGAGAAGTTGCGCTCGAAATCCTTCTGGGTCAACGTGCCGTCGCCGGAGCGGCGCAGGAGGATGTACCCGTAGAAGCGGTCGGGCGTGCCGTTGCCCGGAGGATGGGTCGGCTCTTCCCCGAGCGCCAGACTGATTTCCACGTCGAAGAGGTCGACGCCGAACGTCAATTTGTTGACCTGTGGGGACAGCGCCCCTGGGAGACGGATGGCGAGCTCGCCGAAAGTCAGTCCGGCTTCCTGCGTGAACGCTTCCATATGGAATACGCAGTCAGGTGCGTCGAGGCTCTCGAGCGCCTGCCCGGCGAGCGCATCGGCCTGCTCGAACAGTTCCGGATGCAGCCGCCTGTCCAGGATGTGCGCGGACAGGATGCCGCCCTGCACGGCGCTGAGCGGCGAGATGTGGTTGCTGCTCATGGACGACCACTGAAGACGGCCGCCCCTCCAGATGCCGTCCATGTAGACCTCGGGGGCATCGACGAAGGACTCGGCGACGATCGCGACATCCGACTGCCCCGGGAACAGTTCCAGGGCCCGCGCGTACTCCTGCGCGGAACGAACGATGTTCGTGCGCAGCGAGCCGGCTCCGGTCGCTGGCTTGACGACGAACACGTCCCCCAGCTCCCTGGAAAGCTCCAGGAACGACGTGTCCTTCGATACGTATCGGCAGCGCGCCCGCTTGATGTGCGGCGGCAGCGCACTCTTCTGTAGGAACTTGTCCCGGAAATAAAGGGCGGACTTCGAGTCGGAATTCCCAGGGAGGTTCAACTGCTGCCGCAGATAGGCGGCGCCGAACACACCCATTTCATGGACGGTGAGCACTCCCGCCACATCATCAACGCCGGCTGCGAGCACCGCCCTCAATACTTCGTGGACATTCTCAATGTCGGCGACACGTTTGAAGCGTCGCCCATCGGGCGCACTTGCAGGCGCCTGCACGATATAGCAGGGATCAAGACCTCGGCGCTGGAGCGCCTGATCGAGGTCATCCCTGTATCCGATAACAATCATCGTCGGCATGCTTGTCTCCCCGTGATTAAAGCTAGCCAACCAACTCGGTGCATCGTGCCACACGAGATACAGCCATGTGGACATGCCCCATCATGATCATTTGCTTGATTACATGTGATTTAACTCACAAGTAAAGCTTTAGTCGAATAGGCATGAAAATGGCCCACGCTGATCCCGCTCGACGGGTTGCATTCGCCATGAATTCGTCCCGTACAGGCAGACAGAGCCCATTTGGCACCGCATATGCAGGATGAGACAAGAAGGGCGAAGCGCGATGGCAAGTACGGCAGGACGTCGTACCGCGTTCGGGTGTCTTGGCGGGCCCGGTGCAACCGGACGGCCACCGGACTGCTTCCTGTCCGACACAGGCATTGCCCACCCGTCGTGAGGAAGCCGCCATGACTGCACCTGCCACCATCCTGCCGACCGTCAACTGGGACGCGGAGGCCGACTTGCTGCTGCCCCCGCCCGACCCGAAGCAGCGTCTGGACATGGCGGCCCCGAACCTGCTGACGGCCCGTGACCGGCACCGTCTGAGCCTGCACGCCACGCTCACGACGGCCGGAATCCCACCCCACCCCGACGACGCCAAGGCCATCGACGCGCTGAGCACGCTCGACGACACGGTCGCTCTCGCGATCTGCCGTTGGCTCAACACCCATGCCCACCTCGCGACCCCGCTCACGTGACGCGGCGCGGATGCCCCGCCGAACTCCCGTCCGCGGCAACAACGGCAGCCCGTCAGCCTCTGAGGAACAGGTCCTGCGGATCGACACGCTCCCAACGTGAGCGCGGGGCGGGCACGCGCGGCACTTCCCGGCCCTCAGCACGCCACTCACGCACCAACGCGTCGTAGATGGGAGATTGCGAAGGGACTTCCCCGCCACCGGCCCTTGTATCGGCACGGGGCGGCCGCGGCGAAGGAACCTCATTCCCCGCATCGCTCATGCCCAGTACAACGATCCTCTCTGATCTCGGCAACGCCGCGAACAACTCCAGGAATTCCTCCGTCTGATGGTCCATTAAGCCCGTGGCATGCGCATGCC
>NZ_JBHTSF010000122.1:0-27298 GCF_042795295.1 Streptomyces sp. NPDC056486 | reverse complement strand
CCTTCTCCCCGCCCTGCTGCCTGAAGCCGCCACAGGCCACCGAGCACCGGGCACCGGCCCATGCCGTTCCGGGAACTCGTGGCGTGGCGCAGGACATGACACGACCGAAACAGAGACAGAGACAGAGATTGCGGGTCTGTCCGACATGCCGGCCGGCAAGCCGCCGACGCGGGCACCCCTGTGTCAGTTCGCGCCGCCCGCTGACGTAAGCGTCGCTCCGGCCTGCGCAGGCCGCGTCGGCGGCACAGCCTCAAGGTGCTCGGCCGCCTCGGCCGCCTCGGCCGCCGAGTAGGACGAGGCAAAGGTGAACGCGCGCGGGGACGGTCCGTTCGCCTGCATGTCCGCCAGCCGGTCCAGGGCCTCACCGACCGTCGGGAGGTGACCTGCGGGGATCCACCAGAGCACCAAGTGCGCCTCGACGTGCCGCTCGAACCACTCACGGCGCTGCCGCATCATCTCCAAGTGCCCGCTGCGGTAGGTGAAGTCCCACAGCGCCTCCGGGGTCTCCCACACCGACAGATTGACGATGACGTTCTCGCCCGCCGGGCGCAAGCCGGTGGCGTCGGGCGATCCCTCCTCCGCAAGCCGCCAGACGAAGCCCGGCGCGTCGTCGGCAGCGGCATTGACCGGGTCGAGCATCTCGACGAACGGCGCGATGCGCGGGTCGTCCAACGGGTGGCGGAGCGTGGCGATGTTGAGCTCGGCGAGGTGCGCGGCATGCGCGGATGCGGTCATGGCCTCATCCCAGCACGCCCCGCTTTTCTATGTCAATCAATATTGTTTTTAGAAGGTTCGAGTACGACACAGCACTCCCCCGGTCTGGCGTCCATACGGGCATGGACGGGACCGTCCGCGCCGAGCAGCCCTTCCAGGAGCGCCAGATTCATGCCGCAGACGAGCGGCGGGAAGCGCTCGGCGACGGCGTGGAAGGGGCAGTTGCGCATACGGACCACGCGGGGCGCCTGCTCGGCACCGACCATGTCCTTCTCTTCGGCGGCTTCCACGTGTGGTTCGTAGCCGCGCGCGGCCAGCATCTCCACGGCCTCGTCGAGGTCGCCGCAGGGCGCCGCCGAGCCGCGCAGACTCTCGCCTCGACGGCGCGCGGCCGCGCAGAGCCCGGCGTCCAGACCGGCCTGTTCGGCAGCCTCGGCGAGCAGTTCGGCGGCGGTGCGGTAATCGCGGGCGGGCAGCGACACCGAGTGCTCGGCCCGCGCTCGTGTGTACACCTTGGCGGGGCGGCCCGCCCCTGGCCCCGAACGGCCGGTCAGGCGGCGGCTGCCGCTCTCGAGGAGACCCGCCTCCGTCAGCTTGTCCAGATGGTGCGCGGCGAGCGTGCGCGCCACCCCTGCCGCCTCGGCGGCCTCGTTGCGGCCGACCTCACGGCCTTGCCCCGACACGTACTCGTACAGGCGGCGCCGCACCGGATCCTGCAGCACCGCGATCGCTTCGATGTCCTTCACCTCGCCATTCTAGGAACAACACAGGTTGGAGATAGAAACGGGAAGGCCGATGGCGTGACCGAGCCAGCGGGCATCCCGCGAGAACGAGAGGGACTGACGGTCGCCCGGACCACCGCCACTCAGCTCCAGCCGCGGCGCGGTTCGTCCTCCACTTTTCCCACGGCGCCACTGCCCTGTCCGGGGCTCCCCACCACCCGTTGAGTCATGGATGGAACCGCCACCGCCCTTCAGAAATGACATCGACCTTGCCGTCCCTGACGCGAACGGCCGTCTCGTCATCGATGAAGTAGATCGGGAAGTCCGCCCGCGCAGCGATGCGATCAGCCCAGACGTCGTCCCGCTCGGGGAAATCCGGCGAGCACAGGTGGGGCTTGAGATACCAGTCGAAGAGGCCGAACGGCGGCTCCACGGTCGTCGCGCCGAGTACGTGGAGGTCCGCGGTGTCCCCGATGACGTCGGCGGAGTGCTCGGTGAGATGACGACTGAAGATCATCGATCCGGCGCTGAATCCCACATAGACCCGGCTCGCCAGCGCCTCAAGGAAGCCGTCCGCCAGGCCGTTGCCGGTGATGCTGCGCGCGAGGTGGTAGTGGCTGCCGCCCCCGACATAGATGACGTCGGCGTGGAGCAGTCGGTCGAGCACCATCTGCCGGGGCAGGCCGTTCAGCTCCAGGACGTCGAACTCCCGCCAGCCGAGGCCGCGCAGCCGGTTCATGTCCTCGACGAACCACCCGTGGTCCCCGGGCTCGGCTACCGATGCCGTAGGAACGTACACGACGTTCGCCGATCCGAACGGCTTTCCCAGCACGTCCCGCAGCGCATCCCGCTGCGTCTCGTTACGCAGGCCACTCGCCGTCAACAGAAAGTTCATCGGGCGAGCCAAGCATGGCCGACGGACGCGTGCAACGAACCCAGGATCCACCCATACCGTCATGGCATGGCGGCATCAGGAACAGGCACTTACCTCGAACCCAAGCCGGGAGTCGTCAGACGAAGAAGGCGTTCATCCCGGGCACGTCGGAGAGATAGGTCTCGATACTCGCGATCTTTCCGTCGCGGAGCCGGCAGACCGTGGCCAGGTATTCGTCCAGCACGGCGTCCTCTCGGTGCGCGGTGTTGTGCAGGGAGAGCGCCATGTTCTCCCTGCTGACCAGGAGATGCAGCAGCTCGAAGTCGAGGCCGTACGAGGCGATCAGCTGAGCGCGCTCCACCACCGCGTCGGCGCCGTCGGCTGTGCCGGAGATGGTGTTCTCGCCGGGCAGGGTCCAGGTGACGTCGTCGTGCAGCAGGGCCCGGATGCCGTCCCAGTCGCCCGAGACAAGGGCCTGGTGGAAGGTGCGCCCGAGGGCGAGGGAGGCTTCGTTGGTGGACATGACATTCCCTTCACAACACTAAAGCGGCGATCTCCGCTTTAGTGTGACCGTAAGCCCCCGGCCCGCTAAGGCGCAACTCTTTGCTTTAGGGTGGAGGGGTGAACGCAGACACATCGACGAAGCGGCCCGGCGGCCGTAGCTCCCGCGTTCGTGCCGCCGTGCACAGCGCCGCGGTCGCGCTGGTGGGCGAGGTCGGCGCCGACCAGGTGACCCTCCCCGCCGTGGCCCAGCGCGCAGGGGTCAACTCCAGCACGCTCTACCGGCGTTGGGGTACGCTCGCCGCGCTCCTGGCCGACGTCGCCAAGCACCGCGGCGACGCCGGCGCGCCCCCGCTCGTCGGCGACCTGCGCACCGACCTGGAGAGTCAGGCGGTCTGGACGCTGGCGGAGCTCTCCCGGCCCGGCGGCATCGCGTTCTTCCGCGCCGAGGTCGCGCCCGACGTCGACGAGCGGCATGACGGACTGCGCGAATGCCTGCGCAGGGTCAGCGAGCGCTTCCGCCCCGTCCTCGACGCGGCGCGGGAGCGCGGCGACGCGCCCCCATCCCTGGAGCAGGTTCTCGATCGGATCGTTGCGCCGCTCTACTTCCGGGTGGTCTTCTCGATCCCCGGTACGGATGAGGCGTACGTCCGCGACCTTGTCGCGGAGCTGCTCGGGAAGCTTCAACCTGAGTCGTGAACTTCGCTCGGCTCCTCGCTCCAGCGGAACCCGCCCGGAGCCGCACACACCTCGGGCCCCGGAGGAAGAGGTTACGGAACACCTGCAGGACAGGGCGCACATGCCCCACGCCTTCGAATTCCGGACCGAGACCTATTTGCGTTAGAGCGCACTCCAACTTCTAGGTTCCGAAGCATGCGACGCCGCCGCACTGCCCCGGAGTGCCCAGGTCGGGCGGGGCGTTCCGCCGGTCACGCCGGGTGGCTGTGGAGCGGTTTTGTCCGATACCGACCCGTGCAATGTCTTCCTCAGGCGAGCCGGGCGCGCAGGCAGGCGAGCAGCACGCCCACCGGAGCCAGCACCACGGGCAGGAGCACGAGTGCCACCGCGACCGGGGTAATGATGACGAGGACGCCGGTGACCCACACGTTGTCGTCGGTGGTGGCCAGCATGAGCAGTCCCGCCCAGTGCGCCACGTACGTACCGAGCCACTGCAGCACCGCGAAGGCGACAGCGACCGCGGCCGTGGCCAGCAGGCAGATCCCGGTGGTGCGCAGCCGCGCCGTACGGGTCAGCGTCCAGGAACGGCGCATCGCGGCCGTCGCCGAGCAGTTGTCCGCCACCCGTACGGCAGTAGCCGGTGCGAAGCGGGCGAGGAGGGCGAGCCCGAGTCCCCAGATCACCACGGGCAGGACCCGGCCCACCAGGATGAACTGCACGGTCGCGGGATCGTGGTACGTGGGCCACACGACCCCGGGCACCATCTCCATGTCGACGGCGGCCAGCACGAGCAGGCCCGCCAGTGCCGCGACGAGGGCGCACACCAGGGTGAGCAACTGGACGCGGAAGGCGGCGCCCAGGTGCGGACGGGAGCGTCGCCACAGAGCGCGGAGGGTGAGCGCCCCGGGATCGGCGCCCGGGTCCGCGCCCGCCGTGTCGCGTTCCTGCGCGTGCGCCACGGTCACGGCCTGGGCGGTGAACACCCAGGCGATCAGGACCATCGCCACCAGGAGCAGCAACGGGTACACGCAGAACGCGACCTTGACGAGGCTGTCCCACTGGTCGATGTACGCGACATAGGACTCCTCGTAGTCGATGGACCCCTCGGCGGTGCGCCCGGCCTCCAGGAAGAGGCCCCACGACGCGGCGAACCCGCCGGCCACGATCCCGCCACCGACGACCAGCGCCGCCGCGGTCGCCGGAACGGCCGAGCCGAACACGAGGCGCCGGTCGCGGCCGGTGATCCGCAGCCCCTCTTCCACGACGGAGCCGCCGGCCCGGCGGGGCTCCGAGCCGGTCATGAGGGCCGTGCCATCCGGATGATGATCTTCCATGGTTACTGCGACGTCCGCATCGGTGCGTTCGGTTCCCGGACGCCACCGACCGTTTTCCCAGACGCCAGCGACCGGGTCTGCGTGGACACGTCTTGCACGTCAGCGCCCCGATAGGTGATACATCGCTTCCGTCCCTCACAACCGGTGATCACAACAAGCCTCCCGCCTGTCGCGCGGGTGAGGAGGACGGGTTCGTCATTGGGGTCGCCGACGCTGTCGGGCAGCTGGGGCCAGGTCTTCTCGGAGCCGGGCAATCGGGCCATGGGTGAGTACGCCTCTGCGGCCATGCCGTCGGCGGTGGGCTCAGGGGGCCTGGTCGTCCTCCCCGGTTGCCTTGTCGGGCACCAGGGCGAGGCTGATGATGTGGCGGATGCGATCGTCTCCGGGGACGCGTTCCGTATACCGGGCGACCAGCGCCTCCAGTTCCTCCACGAGTTCGGTGAACTCTTCGGCGGTCGCCCATACCGCTCCCTGCCGGTAGAGGACGCCCTCGCGCAAGGGGTCGGCGTCGTCACGGGAGAGGTAGCGGTCGAGATCGGCCATCATCGCCCCGGTGAAGACGGTGAAGGCCTGCCGGTGGTCGTCCTTGGTCATCGCGGCGCGGGCTTCCTCGTCGACGAGGGCCTTGTCCTGCCGGACCCGATAACTGCGTTCGACCGTCCCGCGTACGGGTCTTTCCTGGCCCACTTCCAGGATGCCGGCCTTGGTGAGTGTGGCGACGTGCCGGTACATGCTGGCCGGTGAGACGTCCGGGAGGCGTTCCCGGAGCTGGGCGGTGGTCAGTTCACCGGCGCCGACCAGGGTCTGGAGGATGCGCATCCGGACCGGGTGGAGGAGGAGATTCGCGGTTGCCATGGTTCACTCTCTCACATCTGATAATGTTCTCGTACTTGAGAACGAACGAGCGCGAATCGAAAGAGGCGGGGCCTTGCCCGACATCGACATGACGGTCACCGCAGACAACGGGACCTCGCTGGCCGGCACCCTGACACTGCCCGTCGGCCCCGGCCCGCACCCGGCCGTCCTGCTGCTCCACGGCTCCGGCCCGCTGGACCGCGACGGCAACAGTCCGAAGCTCCCGATGAACCTGGCGCGGCCGGTGGCCGAGGCCCTCGCGGCACGGGGGATCGCCACGCTGCGCTACGACCGTCGCGGCAGCGGCGCCAACCCCGGCGACTGGCGGGCCGCCGGCTTCGCCGACAACCGCCGGGACGCCGCCGCGGCCGTGCGCGCTTTGGCGGACAGGGCCGACATCCGCGCGGACGCGATCGGCGTGATCGGCCACAGTGAGGGCTCGCTGCACGCCATAGCCCTGGCGGCCCGGCCGGACGTGCGTGCAGTGGTGATGCTGGCCGGCTTCGCCAACCTGGGAGAGAAGGCCTTCCGCTGGCAGGGCCGCTCGATCGTCGCGAGCATGCCCGCTCCCATCCGGCTGCTGCGCCGGCCGCTGGCGGGACTGGGCAGTCGGGTCCTCACCCGGGTGAAGAAGACCCGGACGGACGTGGCGCGCGTGGCCGGTGCCAAGGCCAACGCCCGCTGGCTGCGGGAGATGCTCGTCCATGACACCCGGGACGACCTCGCCGCCAGCAGTGCCGCGGTCCTCGCCATCACCGGCGACAAGGATCTTCAAGTCAATCCGGACGACCTGAAGGAGATCGCCCGGCTGGTCCCCGGCGGCGCGGAGACCCACCGCGTCGACAACCTCACCCACATCCTGCGGCGCGACTTCGGACGCCCCACCCTGAACTCCTACCGCCGCCTGCTGCGCGAGCCGGTCGACCCCGGCCTGCTCGACCTCGTCGCCGAGTGGCTCGCCCGTCACCTGGCCGCGGCCGCTGGTGAGACGTCTTCCGAGGGGCAGTCCACCTCTTCCTGACCTTCCGGTCTCCCGGTGGTCCGGGCGTACACCCCGCCCGCGCCGCACGAACGCCACGGCCGAATTGCAGCTTGCCGCCCCGGCGTGCGCGCCCCGGGTCGCGCACGCCCTAAGAGGGTTGTCCCGGCACGTTGATGACGGAGTAACAGACACCCGGGCACCCAGGGCGAACCACACAGACACCCCACACGCACGACACTCCACCACGCCGGCAGACTCACGACAAAGGGCGGTTCAGCGCTGGCGGACGGGGCGCAGGACGATTTCATTGATGTCGACATCGGGCGCCTGGCCAAGGGCGTAGGAGACCGCACCGGCGATGGCGTCGGGGCTCATCGCGTGGGCGCGGTAGGCACGCATGGCCTCGGCGGCGCCGGCCTCGGTGATGCTGTCGGCCAGTTCCGATTCCACGACACCCGGCGAGATGGTCGTGACACGGATCGAGGGGTCGCACTCCTGGCGCAGACCCTCGGTGATCGCCCAGGCCGCGTACTTGGTGGCGCAGTAGACAGCTGCGGTGGGTACGACCTCATGGGCGCCGGTGCTCGCGACCGTGACGAAGTGCCCCGAACCCTGTTCCCTGAACACCGGCAGCGCCGCAGCGATGCCGTGCAGCAGGCCTCGGACGTTCACGTCGATCATGCGGTCCCACTCCCCCACCAGCAGGGAATCCAGCCGCGACAGGGGCATCACCCCAGCGTTGCTGATCAGGGCGTCGACGCGGCCGTGGCGTTCCCGGGCGGTCCGGACGAAGGCCTCGGTGTCCGCGCGGTCCGTCACATCCAGCCGCACCGGCTCCAGGCCGCCACCACAGCGGGCGGTGGCCTCGGCGGTGTGCTCCGCCAGCTCCCGCAGCCGGTCGGTGCGGCGTGCACCGGCCACCACATGGTGACCCTGTGCCGCAAGTCGTGCGGCAACGGCCGCGCCGATGCCGCTGCTGGCGCCGGTGACAAGGACGACCTTGCGGCCGGTGGCCGACTCGGCCCGTTCGATTATTGGTGTGTTCATGGGGGTGAGACTCGCTGGCCCGGCCGCCCACAGGAAGGGCGGGATTCTCCTGGGTGCAGCACACCCAGGCAACACGGCAGGCCCAGATCCACCATGGCGGCAGGACACGTTCAGAACTCGGTCCTGAGCCTGCACGCCACAGAGCCCCGCGCGCGGAGTCGGGCGCGCGGAGTCGGGCGCGCGGAGTCGGGCGCGCGGAGTCGGGCGCGCGGAGTCGGGCGCGCGGAGTCGGGCGCGCGGAGAAGGCATCGGCTAGTGGCTCCGGGACCGTCCGGGGCCGTCTGCACGACGAAGACGCCGTCGCCGGCGAGGAAGCGGTCGGCTGCCGTTTGCGCCTGCCTGGGCGGTCGCGACCCACAGCTTTCCGGCCCAGTCGGCTGTCTGATCGCACAGACGGCCATTGCCCAACTCCGGGATGTGCTGTCCTGGTTGGAGCCGACCGTCCCGGCCACCGCCTTGCGATGGTGACCGGACCGACCCTCTGCCGCCCCGCTCTCGCTTCTGTGCCCGCCACCTGCCCGCCACGTTGCCTGTTCCCCTTCCCTTGAGGAGCCTTCGCATGGACCAGCCGCAGATTCTTGCCCTGGACGCCGCCGGCAGCGACCGGCACGCCGAGGATGCCGAGCTGCGCTCACGCGGCCCGGCTGCCCGCGTCGACGTGCTGGGCGTCGAGGCGTGGGCGGTGACCGACCCGGCCCTGCTCAAACAGCTCCTCACCGACCCGCGGGTCTCCAAAGACCCCCGGCAGCACTGGCCGATGTTCCCCGACCAGATCCTCGGCATCTGGCCCCTCGCACTGTGGGTGGCCGTCGACAACATGTTCACCGCCTTCGGCGGCGACCACCGGCGGCTGCGGCGCCTGGTCAGCCCGGCCTTCACCCCGCGCCGTATCGCCGCCCTGCAGCCGCGTATCGAGGAGATGACTCACACGCTGCTCGAGGAACTCGCCGCCCTTCCCGCCGGGCAACCCACCGACCTGCGCGAGCGGTTCGCCTATCCGCTCCCGATCCGGGTCATCAGCGAACTCATGGGGCTCCCCGACCACTCCCAGCCTGGCTTCCGCCGTACCGTCGACGGCGTCTTCGACACCACGCTCAGCCCCGATGAGGCCGCAGCGAACACCCAGGAGGTGTACGCGATCCTGGTCGACCTGATCGCGGCCAAACGCGCCGAGCCGGGCCAGGACATGACCTCCGTACTCATCGCCACCCGGGACGACGACGGCTCCGCGCTGAGTGAGCAGGAACTCCTCGATACTCTCCTCCTGGTGATCAGCGCGGGCTACGAAACCACCGTCAACCTGCTGGACCAGGCCATCGCCGCGCTGCTCACCCATCCCCGACAACTCGCCCTGGTCCGCGAGGGCACAAGCACCTGGGCAGACGTAGTCGAGGAGACACTGCGCTACGAGGCGCCCGTCGCGCATCTGCCGATGCGCTACGCCGTCCAGGACATCGCCCTGGCACAGGGACTCGTGATCCGCCGGGGCGAGGCCATCCTCGCCTCCTACGCGGCAGCAGGCCGCCACGCCGACCTCCACGGCCCCAGCGCCGACTCCTTCAACCTCACCCGAGCCGACAAGACCCACCTCGCCTTCGGCCACGGCGTCCACGTCTGCCTCGGCGCCGCCCTGGCCCGGATGGAAGCCCAGACCGCGCTGCGGGCACTGTTCGCCCGTTTCCCCGACCTCACCCTCGCCGTCCCCGCATCCGCACTGCGCCCTGCGGAATCATTCATCTCCAACGGACACCGGGAACTGCCGGTCGTCCTTGGCCCGCAACACTGAGAACTGGGAGAAGAGGGCGGCGATACCGCCGCGGCCCACCAGCGCTACCGGCGCGCCGCGAGAGCCACCGCCACCATCGCCGAGCAACGCCACCCGCAGGCCCGGGCGAACCGCCTCCTGCCCCGCCCCCGCACCCTCCAATGCCCTGACGCTCCGTCAGAGAGTGGCAAACACCCGCCGGAACAGGTCCAAGGCCTCATCGGCCCAGCCCAAGACGCCCAGGGCCGAGCCCAGATTCCCCGGTGGATGGTTGACCAGCGTGTCGTGGCGGATCAGCCGGTCGAAGTCGACGAGCACCGGGTCCTGACGGAGAGTGCTCGCGTCGGGGCGGAAGAACCGGACGCCCGCCAGCCGCATCACATTGATCACCTCCTGGGCGAGAATCCCGTATCCGACCGTCGTGGGGTGCACACCGTCGAGCGAGAACAGGCCGCCGTCCGTGCGCCGTCCGCCCTTTCCGGCGAGGAAATGCGAGTTCGGCGGCGGCGACAGCGCCCGCAGCGCCGACGGCAGCGGATAGGGCTGCCACCAGTCCGGACGCGCCAGCGGATCCTCGATGTAGCGGCGCGCTGCCAGACGGTCCATCAGACCGCAGGTCTCAAGGAGGTACCAGTCCCTCCCCTCGGTCCGGGCGGCGCGGACCGTATCGGTGATCGCGTAGTTGTACGCGTCGATCGCGTCATCCACCTGCCGCGCCTGCTCCGCGGTGAGGTTCGGGTCCCTGCCCACGTCGAAGTCCTGGTCCTTGATCCAGGGACGGGTGTAGTAGGGGAAGTACCGCGAACCGGGCTGGATCTTGCCCGCCACGCCGCGTGCGATCGGCGCGATGGTCACATGCGGAACCGTGCACCAGATGACATGCCGCGCCTTGATATCGGCGACTTTCGCGGCCACCTCGCGCAGTTCGGACGTGAAGTGCCTGGGCCTCCAGACGGTGAAGCGCCGCTTGCCGTCCAGGTCGTCGAAGCCGGCATCCTCACTCCACACCACGCGCAGGTCCGTCACCGCCCGCAGGGCATTGTTCGCCCCCAGGAAGACGACCAGCGTCTCGATGCCGTGCTCCGCGCCGCTGCCCTCGGTGTCGTTGCCCAGTTCGGCCGCCGCACCCAGCTGCGTCAGAGCCCCCGCCGTCCGGGGTTGGGTGGGCAGCACCCTCAGGGCGGCGCGCTCACCGGCGTTCTGCACGATCTGGTTGACCAGGTCGTCCCTCGGCACATCGATCCGCTTACGGCACTCGTCCGCCGACTTCGACAGCGCATCGCGCAGATCCCACCCGAACACGGCAAGGTTGTGCATGATCGCCGTGGTCGACGGCACGGTCCGGCCGGCCCCCCGCTCCCAGTAGTCCTCCACCCGGTCCATCACACTGCGAGCCCGGAACAAGGCCAGCGGCACCTCCCACCAGTCCACACTCCGCCCATAGCGGTTCTCCAGATCGCGCAGGAACCACTCGAGGTTGAAGGGCAGCCCGCCAAAGCCCCCGTAGAGGGGGTAGCGGAACTGCGGGAGGCACCCCAGCTCGTGCGCGACGATCGCCGGATACGACAGCGGCGTGTTGAAGATCGCCGCGCTCTGGAACCCCTGCGTCAGCGAATCTCCCACCGCGACCAGTCGGTGGCGCGGATCCCCCGACCACCCCGCATCCACGTCGATCCCCAGCCTGGGATCGGTTACCGGCACCCGCGGGCCCTCCAGACTCACGGAATCGGCCATGATCTGATCACCCCTACCCCTGACAGCCCGCGGCGCACCGGCTGCGCCCTCCGGCCCCGCCTCTCGGCCCTCGGCCCCGGCCCCCGGCCCGTGCGCGAGGCCTCTCCCTGCGTAGCAGAGGCGGATTCAGGACGGCACTCCCCCGACAAGAGATACGCACAAGCCGGTGCACCATCGAGGGCGGGCTGTCATGCTTCGCCGGTGCGGGGTGCCTCGATGGGCGTCCCTAGAGAGGAGCCGGGTGTGGTGACGCAGTACCGACGCGGGTCGGCGGCGCAGGCAGGACCGGCCGGGACGCGAGGGCGGGTGGCCGACCGGAACGCCGGTGCCCAACCCCGGTGCCCCAACCCCCGGTACAGCCGCGCCGCTCAGCAGCGGGCGAGCCGGGGCGACCATGACTGAGACCGCCGAGGACACCTTCACCGAGCACCGTCCGCTGCTGTTCGCCTCGCCTACGAGATGCTGGGCAACGCCGCCGACGCCGCACTGACCCGCCGGCCCGGCCGGAACCGGGCGTGACGACCGCACACCGGCGCGAACCTGCCAGAGCATCCGGCGTGGATTCCGTGCCGGGCAGAACCTGTGGGCCTACAACGAGCAGACGAAGAACACGTCAGCGAACTGACTGCCTACACCGGCGCCCACCTACGCGAACGCCGCAGGGCGCGTCCCACGGCCTGCGACGGAAATCGGAGGCGTGAGGCAGGGCCGGCAGCTGTCCGATCACCCGGATGCGGTACGAAGGCTTCCGTGAACGAACAGACCCAGCCCGCCACTGTCCGTGTGTTCATCGCTCTCGCCCCGCCCGACGACGCGAAACAAGAACTGGCGCAGGCACTTGAGCCCGCCCAACACGCACATCCCCGCATGCGTTGGAACCGCATCGAGGACTGGCACATCACCCTGGCGTTCCTCGGCGAAGTCCCCGCCCCGACGGTGCAACTCCTGCACGCACCGCTCGCCCGCCTCGCAGCAACCCGCCGATCCCTCACCCTGGCCCTGCACGGCGGTGGGCACTTCGACGAGCGGGTGCTGTGGAGCGGAATCAACGGCGACCTCGAAAGGCTGCACCTGCTCGCCACCGACGTACGCGCCGTCGCCGACCACTGCGGAATCACCCACACGCACCGGCCGTTCCGCCCGCACCTGACACTGGCCCGCGCCCGCCGCGACACCCCCTCGTGCGCAGCAGAAGCCGCCGCCGGACTAGCCGGATTCACCGGCTGCTCATGGCAGGCCCAGCGCCTCCACCTGGTCGCCAGCAACACCGGCCGCGGCCCCGGCCCCATCCATTACCGCGACATCGGCGCCTGGAACTTCGGCAGCCCCACCTCGCCACCCCACGATGAGGACCCCGTCCAGCAGCCACCACGCAAACGGACTTAGACACATACCCACACCCACGCCCACACCAGGAGGATCCCCTAACGGCGGGCAGAGAGTTTGATGTCTCGGGAAGCCGTCCTGCATCTAGGCCAGTTGACGCCACTGGCGATTCCCGCTTTCCGCCACTACCTCCAGACGGGCACCGCAGTTCAGAGCAACGAGCATAATCTGACGGGGGCACAGAAATTACGCTTACCTACTGACATTTCAGCGATGCCCCACACGAGAGCTACGGAATGCACCCTCCGGGCTCATTCCATAACCCTGCGGCTTCCAGCCTAAATACCTGCCCCGGAATGCAAGCGCCCCCTTCGGATACTTGAACCTGAAGAAGGGATACGCATTCTCTAGGAGAGAGAAGAACTCCCGGAAAAATCCGGGGGTTTGGCCCTCCGGACGTATGGGTGGGACTGGGCCGCCCTCAGCATCCTCAGAACTTCCGCCGCCCGAGTGCAGAGGCCCCCGACGCACAACACCCGTCAACCCACTCGCATCCCCGAAGCCTCCACGTCGCCCCCGTCGCCCCCTCCCCCAACAGCATCCATCGGGGCGTGGTTTGGCTAGCTCAGGGCAGTGACTTATTGATCCAGCAGGGTGGCGTCGCGACGGGGCCTGTTGGCTGGGGACGTGGGAGAAGGCCTGTTCCACACGAGACGAATACCCCGCACACCCAGCGCGCTCATTCCGATCATCACCCGGTCATGAACACTGCCGCGGACCCTCTGCCGGTCCGTTCCGTCGGGGACACGCCGCTCGCGGAGGAGTGACCGCGCGGTCGCGTCAGCAGCGGGGGCAGGGTGTCCGTTTTGACCTGAAAGACGGGCTCACAAGGTGCCACCTTCACAGGGGAAGCCACCCATTCGCACCACTAAGGGCACATGGAGCTTTATGCCCCAGTTTAACTTCTTTCGCGCAAGACAAGGCGATCTAATACCTCCTTCATCCGCATTCCAGTCCGTAGCCCATTCAGTGAATTGAGTCACACTGTCGCGACCGCGCCCCTGGGAGCCGCTGAGCGTACTTCCGTTGCGCGCTAAGAAAGTTGGGGTTTTTGATCAATGCGGGCAACGAGTTCTGTTCACCAGGGACAGGTCTCGCGCATTCCCTATGCGAATTCGTGTCTTGTTCCGTCCGGGCTTTCTCGCCTAACGTCACCGTTAATCCGGATGGAACGCCGAATCCTGCCGCTGTCCGGAAACCCTCCCACCCACTCACTCACGCACGGCAGGAGCGGGGGACCCAGGTAAGCCGTCGATCCGGATTCCGGAACGACTCGGGGTGAAGTCGCATTCGCAGTGCGACCGGACATCTCCCGTCCGAACCCGACAGCTCACCTCGTAGGCGACGGAGAGGAATTCGTCATGCCTGCAAAGGGAAAGCACCGCCGCCCCAAGTCCAGCCCGCTCACCCGGAACATCGCCGCCGCAAGCACGGGCGGCGCCGTGCTCATCCTCCCGGTGCTCGGCGCGACCACCGCAGCCGCGGCGCCGGCCGGCACCGCCGCCAAGCCCGCCGCGGCCCCCACGACGTACGTCGTCACCGCAGGCGACTCCCTCTCCAAGATCGCCCGCGAGCACTCCCTGAGCGGCGGCTGGAAGAAGCTGTACGAGGACAACCGCAGCACCCTCGGCAACGACCCGAAGCTGATCCACCCCGGTCTCAAGCTCACCCTCGGCGAGAAGGCACCGGCCCAGCCGGCGTCCGCCGAGCGGGCAGACCGCTCCGAGCGCACGGACACGCTCTCCGCAGAGCCCGCCGCAGCCCCGGCGAAGAAGGCCTACACCAACGACCTCGACGGCTGGATCAACGAGTCGCTCGACGTACTGGCCCAGCACGGCATCCCCGGCACCTACGAGGGCATCCACCGCAACATCATGCGCGAGTCCTCCGGCAACCCTCAGATCACCAACAACTGGGACTCCAACGCCGCCGCCGGAATACCCTCCAAGGGACTCCTGCAGGTCATCGACCCCACGTTCGCCGCGTACCACGTGCCCGGCACGTCGACGGACAGCTTCGACCCCGTCGCCAACATCACCGCTGCCTGCAACTACGCGGCCGACCGCTACGGCTCGATCGACAACGTGAACGGGCCCTACTAGAAGCCCCACCCCCCTCATCCGCTGCAAGCCCGGCGCACCGTGTGCCTTGGGCTCAGGCCGCTCTCGGTCCGCGCACCGCTCCCGCCAGCACACGCCGGCAGGCACGCCGCATCTCCGCGGCTGCCTCGCCCGGCGCCGGGACGAGGCTTGCGGCCACCGACAGCCCTAGGCGCTCGCGTCACCGGGGCGGCCGCGCACCGGCGCATGCGCCAGCGAGCTCTCTTCCCTGAGCGGCTCAGCAGCTGCGCATAGCCCAGGAGGCCAGGGGCAGAGAGTCGCGCAGCCGGGCAGACGGAGGGCACCAGACCGGTTCGTCCGCCCGGATGTCAAACTCATGGAGGCCTGCATAGTCTGCTTCCCCGGCGACTCAGGCACAGCGACGCCCACCAGGACCTGCCACATACTGCGCTGGGCCAGCGGGCGCCCCAGCAAACGAGGCGTTGGTCTCACCCCTGCTGGCGTAGCGTGTCGCCATGTCCACGCCTTCACAGCCAGGTGGTTCGGGTCCGCATACGTCCTTCGGACCGCCGCCCGTCCAGCCGCAGTTCCCGCAGCAGGGTCCTCCCTACGCGCAGCCCTACCCCGCGGCTGGGGGGCCCGGCCCGTGGGGCGCACCTTCCATGGGCCCGCCTCCTTCCCGGCGCAGTACCGCCAAGGTGTTGGGCATCACCGGTGGCATCGTCGGTGCGTTGGTGGTGGTGCTCGCTGGAGTTGCTTTGTTCGTGGACGGCTCAGAGGGAGGGTTCCCGGAGGCGAAGTACCGCATGAGCGTGCCGGACGAGCTGGTCGGCGGGACGTACCGGCTGTCTCAGGACTTCTCCTCCACCGCCGGCAAGCAGATCGTCGAGGAGAACCGGAGCCGGGCCAACGTGCGTGACCCGAAGGCAGTGGTGGCCCAGTACACGGGGCGGGGCGACCAGGAGGGCGGCAAATTGGTCGTCTCCGGTATCTACGGCCGGTACAAAGACCCCGACCGAGCTCGCGACTACCTGATGGAAGGCGCCACCAAAGGCCAGGGCGCCACGGTCGCCGTGCCCGCACACGACGTCACGCCCGTCGGCTCGAAGGTGACCTTGAGCTGTCAGGTCCTGACCTCAGAACAGAACGGCAGCCGCAGCAACGTGCCGATGTGCGCCTGGGGCGACGACAACACCGGGGCGGCTGTCGGGTGATCACACCGGAAACCGCAGTGCAGGAACCTGAGTCCGTCGACCTTGACGCAATTGCACGGACGACTCTGCAAGTTCGCAAGGAGATGCGCGAACCCATCGGCTGAGCATGCTGCTGAGCCAGACCTGCACCCCAGCTTGTCCTACGTCTCTGGCGCGGGCCGGCGCCTGAGTGCTGTGGCACTCCTGGCGCACGCGTCGGCGTACGGCGTGGACGGCCTGTGGCCGCCGACCGGTGAGCGGATCGGCAACTGGCTCACGCTCGGCGGTGACGCCCTCGGCATGGTGCCCGGCGTCGGTGCGGCGAAGGCGGGAGTCATGGCCGGATTCAAGGCGGGGCGTGGGGCCGGTGGTGTCGCCGCCGGCGCCAAGGTCGGCATCAGGACGGCGGGCACCACGGCGAAGAACGTGATGAAGGCGGCGGACCCGGTCGCCAAGGTGATCGACAAGCCCGTCATGGCCGCTGCCGCAAAGCTCGGGGTTCCCCGGGGCGCCGCGCTGACCGCCACGGAAGGTGTCCAGGCCGCCGCCCAGCTCGCCTGGACGGCGCCGACCGCGATCAACGCCTACGAAACGAGCACGGGCAAGTACGACGCCGCGACCTGGGGGACGGGTGTGGCGAACGTTGCCACGGGAACCGACGGCGGCAAGTTCGGCGGAGCGGTCGCCGTCGGCAGTGCGATAGGCCTGGGAGCATGGGAGTTGACGGACTGATGGCGACCACTGACCTGGGGTACGCGGCTACCGTTTCCGCGGACGGCCGGGCCGCCACGGACGTTCCTGACCTCTGGTTCGAGCTCCCACCCGGTTTCACGCGGTTCGACCTGCTGGAGGACCCCGAGGAGCGGATGCTGCGGATGGCGGAGGCGGTCGACCCGCTCTTCGCCGGTGCCGCCACGCCCCTGCAGAAGTTCAGCCTCGTCATCTCCGGTGAGTACGCGCTGCAGACCGCGATCGCGGCGGGCGCCGAGCACGTGTCGGCCTGTCTCCTGCGCATGCCGGACGGTGAGCTGTCGCAGGGCACGCTGTCTGTACTCATCGAAAGACCGGACGTCGGACCCCGCGGCCAGGACAGGCAGGGCTCGGCCAAGCGCACGGCCCTCCAGTGGCGCCGACAGATCCGGACGCCGAGGTCGCCCTGATCATGTTGCCGTACGGCCCGTCCGCCCTCTGCATCCGAGACCAGGAGCTGGAGTTGCCCGGCGTGCTCTTCGGCCTCGACGACCCCATCCCCACGACGATCCGGCAGGTCCAGTTCTGTGTGCCCCTGAGCACCGGCCCCGGTTCGGCTCTTTTCCTCTTCATGACCGACGACAGGGAGCACTGGAGTGAGTACCTCGATCTGCTCGGCGGCATCATGAAGACGGTCTCGACGCAGGAGCCGACCGATGACGGGCCGGCCGAGAAGGGACCGGTCAAAGAAGGACCGACCGAGGAGGACGTCGCGACATGAGCGTCGGCGAGAAGCACGCGGAAGGGGCGCCGGACAGGCGCTACCGCACTCCGCTGGCGATCGCCGTCGGCTGCTACGCGCTCGCCGCGATCGTCGGGATGTACCTGGTCGCCGGCGACTTCGGCCTCGGGCTCCAGGTGCCCCTGTGGATCGTGCACGCAGTGCTGCTCACCGTGCTGATCCGGAGGCTGGGTGCCACAGGTGAGGCGAGTACGTACGCGGCGCTGTTCATCGTGGGCGTCTCCGTGATGTCCGTGGGCGTCGCGGGTATGGCCCGTGAGGACCTGACGCTGCAACAGCGGGGCGATGAGGTCTCGGCGACGGTCACGAAGGAACGTCGGGACCCGGGCCAGGGACGCAAGAACCGCGATTACCACTACACGCTGCAGCGCCAGGACGGCACCGCCGTACCCGGGCCCGAGATGAAGACGGCATCCGACCTCCACGAAGTCGGCCAGGCCGTCACGGTCATCGAGGACCCGCAGGGCGAGAAGCCGCCTCCCATCCCCAGCGGTCGCTGTTGCTACGAGCTCTGGGCCATGGAGCCGACGGCAGCCCCGACATACGCCTGCACGACGCCCGGCAGGAAGACCGATATCTGCTGTGCTCCGACGGCCTGTCGACCGTCGTGCCAACCGATGAGATCCGCCGGGTGCTCTCCGAGATCAGGGAGCCCGAGCAAGCCGTCCGCGAACTCATCGCCCTCGCCAACGGCTCCGGCAGTCCCGACAACGTCAGCTGCGTGGTCGCCGACGTCATGGAGCTCCAGCAGTAGGAGCGAGCGGCATGCACTTCGAGATGCACCAGATCCGCTCTCAGGGACTCATCCGTGAAGCCGACGAGTACCGACTCCGCTGCGTCTGACGGCTCGGCCCAAGGGGTAGCCACCGCGGTCGGGCAGGAGCACGCACCCCCCTGCCCGACCGCTGCCGCGCGCCGGCGGCGGACATCCGGTCCCGGGTGCTCACGGGAGGAATGCCACTGCCGGGAAGGCCGGGGTCGGCCCGTCGAGCAGGTGCCCCCGACGGTGGCGCAGGTGCTCGTCGAAGAACGCGAGCGGATACGCCTGCTGGATTTTCACCGCCTGCTCGGGATCGAGGGTGCCGATCACGTCCTGGAGCTGCTGCGCGCTCCATCCGAGCAGCTTCGCCACCTGCGGGAACAGCGCCTCGTTGTCCCCGTACGAGACGTGGGCGGCGCCCTGGGCCCGGATGTTCAGTCGCCAGCCCCGCAGGTGCGACCAGAATGCGGCGACCTCGGGATCCGTGGCCCGGGTGAACGCGGCGGACATCATCATGAACGGCCGGTCCAAGTCACCGGCCAGCGGCGGGTTCATCTGCATCGGGCCGTCGAGGCTCAGCCCGGCCCGGATGCGCTCGTCCGCGAGTGTGGCGCAGGCGGTAGCCGTCCCGCCCTTCGACCAGCCGAACGCGCCCATGCGCCGCGAGTCGAGGGAGCCGAGCAGCCCGGTCGGCAGCTCCTTGTGGTCGACGTCGGGATTGCCCCCGGCAGCGAGCTGCTCGACGCAGTCGAGGACGAAGCGCAGGTCAGCGGCGAAGTCCCCGGGCAGCGTCGGTGCCTGCCTGTCGTGGAGCGGGACGGCGATCCGACCGTCGGGGAACGCGGTGTACGTGTCGTACTGGTGGGCCACCGTCACAGCCGCGTATCCGTGGCTGGCGAGCTCTTGGACCATGACGGTGTGGTCGCCCTGGTGGCTGTGCGCGCCGTGCGAAAACACGACGACGGGCAGCCGTCGGCCCGTTCGCCGTACCGGAGCACCCACGTGGCCGGCGGTGAGCGGCCCCAGGGAGGCCAGATCGCTGAACCCGGCATCGGCGAGGAAGGCCTGAAATGCGCCGGCCGGCATCCAGGGCGCCACCGGGTAGCGCTGGACGTCCCGGGCGGGGTACCAGACGGTGGCCATCAGCTCGCGGAAGTGCCCGGGACCCGCGATGTCGTCCGGACGCGACCGGTCGACGAGGTGCAGCTGGACCGTGCCCACCGGGTGCGGCCCGGTCGGCACGGGCAGCGTGAGCCGCGTCGCGGCGGGGGCGGCCCACGCGGACCCGGCAACGCCGGCGAGCGGCACGGCGGCTCCGACGGCAAGCGCCGCTCCCATCATGTTGCGGCGCGTCATGCCCTTCCGGCTGATGAACGGTGTGGTGGTCATGGGCCCTCCCCTGGTGACGGATCGTCAACCGTGCCGCGCGGCTGGTCCGTGGGCACAGGGCGACGCTGTCACGTGCCCCTCCCCCGCGGCATCGGCCCACCGTTTAACTACTCGCGCGGGCATCAGCCCACGGGTTTACACCCTGGGGCTGATGCCCTCGCCGGCCACGGCGGCTGTTTGCAGTACGCAGCAGTCCGCCCGGGGTGGCGTGCGGGGTCAGCGGACCTTCGTCAGCTCACCCTTGTCCTGGAGGGCGGCGATCCCCCTGGCCCAGAGGCTGTTGACCCGCTGGCGCTCCTGGGCATTCGGGTAGGCGTTGGTGCAGGACGTGCCGGGGCCGCCGCCGGACATCAGCTCGCTGCACGGGCCCGAGTAGTGGTCGGGCAGACCGAGCACGTGCCCCGTCTCGTGGGCCGTCACCCGCGTGGAGTTGTACTGCTGGTTCTGCCGGTAGTCCAGGAAGATGTAGCCGTGGCCGCGCCCGTCGGTGGAGGCGTACGAGCCGCGCGAGTCGTTGCCCTCGCGGTACTCGAAGTCGGCGCCCGAGCTGGACTCCTGGAGCTTCACGTTGCCGACGGAGGAGTTCCAGATCTGCGTGCTCTGCGATATCTGGCTGCGGAAGCTCGGCGCCCGGGTCGTGGCGTACCGGACGGTGACAACCTGGATGCCCGGCTGCGCTGCCTGCTTCTTCAGCGCCGACTTCATGACGGCGTCGAAGAACTGCCGGTTGGCGGCCTCGTCCTCGGCGGAACCCGCGTACGCCGACGTGGCGTTCGTGGAGTCGGGCTTGACCGTGTCGGGCGCGGCGGGCGCCGCGAACGCCGAGGGAGCGACGGCAAGCGAGCTGACGAGAGCTGCAGCGCCCAGGATGGCGCGGAGGCTGGTACGGGATCTGTTCACGGGGGTGTGTCCCTTCCGGATGTCCGGTGGCCTGGATGGCCGGGAACTCCCGGGCACGAGGAGTGCCCGGGGTCCCGGAACCGGGGGCCTGCAGGTACGGCCTCCGGTCGGGACGAGTATCGGGAAGGCGGGGCTCGTTCGTACCGATGCCATTCGGTGATAGCGGCAGAGCATCAACTGGTATGCGCCATACGGGACTTGGCGTGATTCAGGAGGGTGGCGCCCTGATCCTGGGCCTGGGCCTGGGCCTGGGGCGAGCCACGGTTAGGTACGGACGTGGACAGCGGCCTGTGTCGGGCGTCGCTGTGGATGAGGGCCGTATGTGACGGGCCCGGCTAGGCTTCGCTCCGCTTCTCCAGGCGACTGCCGCGTGGAAGGGTGACGGACATGATGTCGCTGGGCCCGTCCAGTGCGATGCGGTGCCATCGCCCGCGCGGGACGATGACCGCCGTTCCCGCCGCCAGCTTGATTTCGTCCTCCTTCTCATCCGGCTGTTCCGGGCGGAAGCAGACACGTATCCCGCCGCTGAGGCAGGACACGACTTCGTCGGCGGCGGAGTGGACTTCCCAGTGGTCAGCGTGGACATCCGCGCCGGTCTCCACATGGAAGGTCATCAACTGCCAGCCGTCCCGCTCGGGGTCGAACACGGGTTGCTCGGCGCGCACCTGGCCGCTTTGGTCGAGGTGAATGAAGGAGGCGAAGAGATCGATCGGGGTAACGGTCATGCCGACACATCCATTCTGCGGTCATCTCTGCGGTCATCGTTCATCTGGTGAGGCGTAGGGCTTGGGGGCCAGCCGGTCGGCCTCGGCCGCCTACTGGGCCAGGGCGCGGCGCAGGGCTGCGCCGAGTTCGGTGAACTGGCGCTGCGACACGTCGGCGGACAGGACCGCCAGCGAGCCGTGGAAGGTGCCGGGCCACTGGTGCAGCTCGACCGGGACACCCGCCTGCAGCAGACGCAGCGCATAGGTGATGCCTTCGTCGCGGAGCGGGTCGGAATCCGCGGTGGCCACGTAGGCAGGGGGGAGGCCGGACAGGTCGTCGGCCCGGGCCGGGGCGGCGTACGGATGGGCGGGTTGGGAGCCCAGGTAGTGCCGCCACACTGCCGTGAGCGTGTCGCGATCATGCAAGGGCGTATCGGTGAAGTTCCGCTGTGACCACGTCTCCTGACGGTCATCGAGCAGCGGCTGGTTGAGCAGCTGGAAGCGGATTGCGGGCCCCTGCTGATCACGCGCCCGCAACGCCACCGCGGCTGCGAGCCCAGCGCCGCAACTGTGTCCTCCGACGGCGATCGCGTTCGAGTCGATGCGCAGCTCAGCCGCGTGTTCGGCCGCCCAGGTCAGTACGGCGTAGGTGTCGTCCAGAGCGGCCGGGAACCGGTGCTCGGGAGATCGGCGGTAATCCACCGAGATGACCACCGTGTCGGCGTCGGCCGCGATCCGGGCGGCGAAGTGGCGATCGGAGTCCAGATCCCCCATGACCCAGGCTCCACCGTGCAGCCAGACGATGGCGCCCCGCGCCCCTTTCGGACGGTAGATCCGCACCGGCTCGCCCGGTCCGCTCGACGAAGTGCTCCTGGAACGGCTCGCCATCGCCGCCGCCGCGGTCATGGAACGGTACGGCCCGGCCCGTACCACCATGGCCGACCCCGCCCTCGTCGAGCTCGCGATCAGTTCCGACAGCGACGAGGCGGCCCGCACCCGGGCCTTACGGCTCTTGGGGTTCGCCGCCGACCTGCCGGTCCGCGCCGTCGCCCTACAGTCACAGCTTCCACTCGACCAGGTCGCCGCCCTGATCTGCCCGGCTCGCACAGTCAAGGCGGCACCGCTCGCCGACGTGGGTGTCATCCTGGCGACAACCGTGGACCAGACCCGGTTTCCAGCAGGCGTACGCGCGGGCATCGGCGCCGCCGAAAGCCCTGAGCTGTCCTGGCAGCAAGCCCGGACAGCTCTCCGCTTCACCACCCCACACCGCCCGACAGTCCCCTACGCCGAACTCGGGGCGCTGGCACTGCTCGCGCAGGTTCCCCGGGACAGCGCGCACGACAACACCGACGTGGCCGCGATCGCCCGCATCGCCGGCAGCCCCCAAGAGGTGGATCTGGAGACGCTGGAGGCCTACTGCGTCACCGGCTCCCTGCGCCGGACCGCCGATCTCCTCCACCTGCACCACAGCAGCGTTGCCCGCCGGCTCGAACGGATCGGCAAGACCCTGAACATCGAACTCACCGAGCCCACTGGCTTGATACGAGCCGGGCTTGCCCTCACCACGTGGCGGCTGCTCAACAACTGAGGAAGACCCGCTTCCCACAAACGAGGGCCCTTGCCCGATCAAGGTCAAAGAGGGCTATGCAGAGATCGCGAAGCGCCAGACCGGTTCGCAGAACTCGTTCTCACTCAACAGCGGGGCGGATCCCCTTCTGAGAACTGCATCGTGCGAAATCCCGGGCTCATGACAGACCCTCAAGAGCCTTCTCCCCCACCGAGGCGGATGGCATCGAGCGCCACCCGTGCGCGCGGTGTGCCGCCGGTTTGGCCGGGCGGAGGCGTCGGAGCCCGTAGCGCCCGGTGTCTTCGTGCGTTCAACTCCTCGCGAGCACAGCTCTGTTCTAGTCCTTCTTGGTTTCAGCTCTTGACGGCTTTGGTGCAGACCTTTAGGTTCCCGGTCGCCAGAGTTTCGCGAGTGCACTCGCTGTTCATCAACATGAACAGCCGTGTGCGGCCGTACGCAAGGTCAACCAGGTCAGCACCGAGAACACCCCCACCATCGGCCTCCCCTGAAGGGCTGTGATCCTCCGATGACCGGACTCAGACCGTCTCTCGCGCGCTCTACCGTGATACGCGGCGCGCTCACCACCGCACTGCTCGCTTTCTCTGTCGGTATCTTCGGCGCCGCACCCGCCTCAGCCGCCACCGGCACGATCACGGGCCTCGCGGGCAAGTGCCTCGACGCGGCCGGGGCGAGCTCCGCGAACGGCACGGCCGTACAGCTCTACGACTGCAACGGCACCGCCGCCCAGCAGTGGACGGTCGGATCCGACGGGACGATCAGGGCTCTGGGCAAATGCCTTGATGTCAACGGCAGTTCCACGACAAACGGGGCCAAGCTCCAGCTGTGGGACTGCACGGGTGGCGCGAATCAGAAGTGGTCGGTCTCCGCCGCCCGCGACATCGTCAGCACCCAGGCCGAGAAATGCGCCGACGTCACCGGCAACGCCTCGGCGAACGCCACCCCGATCCAGATCTGGACCTGCACGGGCGCCGCCAACCAGAAGTGGACCGCGCCCACCGGCGGCGACACGCCTCCCGCCGCGCCGATGGCCGTCGCCCCGTACCTCTACAACGGCTGGGGCAGTCCGCCGAACCCGACCACGGTCATGAACGCGACCGGCGTCAAGTGGTTCACCCTCGCCTTCGTACTCAGCAACGGCTACTGCAACCCGCAATGGGACGGCAGCCGCCCGCTGACCGGCGGCGTCGACCAGCAGACGGTCAACACGGTGCGAGCGAACGGCGGCGACATCATCCCGTCCTTCGGCGGCTACAGCGGCAACAAGCTGGAGAGTTCCTGCTCCAGCGCCGGGGAGCTGGCGAGCGCGTACCAGAAGGTCATCAACGCGTACGGGCTGAAGGCGATCGACATCGACATCGAGGCCGACGCGTACAGCAACCCGACGGTCCAGCAGCGCACCGTGGACGCGCTCAAGACCATCAAGGCCAACAACCCGGGCATCAAGGTGTACGTCACCATCGGCACCGGGCAGTCGGGGCCCGACACGAGCCTCATCAACCGGGCCGCTAACTCCGGCCTGAGCGTGACCGGTTGGACGATCATGCCGTTCGACTTCGGTGGTGCGGGGCAGAACATGGGCACGCTCACCCAGCGGGCCGCCGAGGGCCTCAAGACGGCCCTCAGGAACGCCTACGGCTACACCGACGACCAGGCCTACCGCCTCATGGGCATCTCCTCCATGAACGGGATCACCGACCAGAACGAGACGGTCACCGTCGCCGACTTCCAGGCCATCCTCACGTACGCACAGCAGCACCACCTGGCGCGGCTGACGTTCTGGTCCGTCAACCGGGACCGCCCCTGCACCGGCGGCGTCGCCGACAGCTGCTCGGGCGTGCCCCAGAGCAACTGGCAGTTCACCAGCGTCTTCGCCCGGTACACCGGCTGACGAACGCGCTCCGCCCCTCCACCTCTTCCCCCCCATCACCACAGGAGAAATCCGTGCCCAGACCTGTGCCCAGATCCGTCTCCAGACCCGTGGGCAGACGGAAGAGACTGCCCGGCCATCGTTGGATACCGAGGGTGCTGACCGTGGTCGCTCTCGTAGCGACCACCGTGACCGGCATCGAGTTCGCCGCGCAGGGCTCGGCGAGCGCACAGACCGCGGCGGCGGCCGCCGCCGCGATACCGACCGGTTACACCACCGTGGTCAACAAGGGCAGTGGCAAGTGCGTCGACGCCCGCTCGGCCGCGAGTGCCGACGGCACGGCCGTCCAGCAGTACACGTGCAACGGGAGCACCGCCCAGAACTGGCAATTCGTGGCCACCAGCGGGGGCCACTACCGCGTGAACAGCAACCTGGAAGCCACCAAGGCCTGGGACGTCACCGACGTCTCCACCGCCGACTCCGCGCCCGTCCAGCTGTGGACGTACTCCAGCGGCGACAACCAGCAGTGGCTGCCCGTCGCCGAGGCCGACGGCGCCTATCACTTCGTCAACCGCAACAGCGGCAAGTGCCTGGACGTCCCCAGCGCCTCCACTTCGGACAGCGTTCAGCTGGCGCAGTACACCTGCAACGGCAGCGCCGCGCAGTCCTTCACCCTGGGCGGCGGCACCACGAACCCGCCGGGCACTCCGGACTTCGGCCCCAACGTGACGGTGTTCGACCCGGCCATGTCGACCTCCAGCATCCAGTCCAAGCTGAACTCGGTCTTCGCCCAGCAGGAGACCAACCAGTTCGGCTCGGCCCGCCAGGCCCTGCTTTTCAAGCCCGGCACCTACAGCGCCAACGCCAACGTCGGCTTCTACACCCAGGTCGCAGGACTGGGCTTCTCCCCCGACGACGTGACCATCAACGGTTCCGTACACGCGGAGGCCGACTGGTTCCAGGGCAACGCCACCCAGAACTTCTGGCGCGTCGCAGAGAACCTGTCGGTCAACCCCACCGGCGGCACCGACCGTTGGGCCGTCTCGCAGGCCGCCCCGTACCGCCGTATGCACGTGCGCGGCAACCTCGCGCTCGACGACGGCGGCTGGTCCAGCGGCGGCTTCATCTCCGACACCAAGGTCGACGGGCAGATCCGGTCCGGCACCCAGCAGCAGTTCCTCACCCGCAACTCGCAGATGGGCAGCTGGTCAGGCTCCAACTGGAACATGGTCTTCGTCGGCGACCAGGGCGCGCCCGCCCAGTCCTTCCCGACGTACACGAACGTCGCCAGCTCGCCGACGATCCGCGAGAAGCCGTTCCTGTACGTCGACGGCGCGGGCGCCTACAAGGTGTTCGTGCCCGGGCTGCAGACCAACGCCGTCGGCACCACGTGGAGCGGGAAGACCCCGGCGGGCAAGTCCCTGCCGATCGACCAGTTCCACATCGTCAAGCCCGGGGCCACCGCGGCCGACATGAACGCGGCCCTGGCGGAGGGCAAGCACCTGCTGGTCACCCCCGGCGTCTATCACCTCAACCAGACGATCAACATCACGCGCCCCGACACGGTGGTCCTTGGCATGGGTCTGGCCACGTTCGTGCCGGACGGCGGAATCACCGCCGTCACCACGGCCGACGTGGACGGCATCCAGTTGGCGGGCCTGCTGATCGACGCGGGCACCACCAACTCCCAGACTCTGATGCGGATCGGCCCGACCGGTTCGTCCGCCAGCCACGCCGCCGACCCGATCCAGCTGTCCGACGTCTTCATCCGGATCGGCGGTGCCACCAACGGCAAGGCGACCAACTCACTGGTGATCAACAGCGCCAACACGATCATCGACCACACCTGGATCTGGCGGGCCGATCACGGCAACGGCGGCACGGTCGGCTGGACCACCAACACGGCGGACACCGGCCTGGTGGTCAACGGCAGCAACGTGACCGCGTACGGCCTGTTCGTCGAGCACTTCCAGAAGACCCAGGTCATCTGGAACGGCAACGGCGGCAGAACGTACTTCTTCCAGAACGAGATGCCGTACGACCCGCCGAACCAGGCCTCCTGGATGAACGGGACCGGAAAGGGCCATCCCGCATACAAGGTCGCCTCCTCCGTCACCAGCCACGAGGCGTGGGGCCTGGGCAGCTACTGCTACTTCAGTGCCAACTCGAGCGTGGTCGCCGATCGCGCCTTCGAGGTGCCGAACGTATCGGGAGTCAAGTTCCACGACATGGTGACCGTCTCACTGGGCGGTGTCGGCACCATCAGCCGCATCATCAACAACACCGGAGGGCCGTCCAACTCCAGCACGAACGTCGCCTACCTCACCAACTATCCGTAACCTGCGCGGAAAGGATCGATCGGCAGATGCACACCATCAGATCCGGTCCCGTCCACGTGACCCCGCGGGTCCTCCTGCTCCTTGCACATCGACCTCGACAAGGAGGCGAACGACTGGCTGCCGAAGCAGGCCGCGGCGAACGGCTTCACCTGCACCGCCAGCAAGAACTGGGACCTGCCCACCAACGGCGGCGTGCACTCCTACCAGGTTGTCCTGTTCCTCGACGACGGGCCGCACACCCCGGCCCAACGGACGGGCTTCGAGCAGTACATGCGCGCGGGCGGCGCCTGGATGGGCTTCCACGTGTCGGCCTTCACGACGGATGCTGCGGGCTTGATTCCACCTTGCTCATCGCAGGTCAATGGGGCTGATGTAGGCGGCGGTTGAGGTTCGCTGCCGCCCACGGCCACGATC
>NZ_JBHTSF010000121.1:0-27423 GCF_042795295.1 Streptomyces sp. NPDC056486 | reverse complement strand
CCCCCAACGCGGGGTGCCGGGCCTCCGTTTCAGCTACGCGCAAGCGTCAGTGAGAGTGACCGTGCCCGTGACCGGCGTCAGCCTCTTCCTCGGCCGGCTTCTCGACGACCAGGGTCTCGGTCGTGAGGAGCAGCGAGGCGATGGACGCGGCGTTCTCCAGAGCGGAGCGCGTCACCTTGACCGGGTCGATGACGCCGGCCTTGACCAGGTCGCCGTACTCACCGGTCGCGGCGTTGAAGCCGAAGCCCTTGTCGAGCTCGGCGACCTTCGAGGTGATGACGTAGCCCTCGAGGCCGGCGTTCTCGGCGATCCAGCGCAGCGGCTCGACGGCGGCGCGGCGGACGACGGCGACACCGGTGGCCTCGTCGCCCTCCTTGCCGAGGTTGCCCTCGAGAACCTTGACGGCGTGCACCAGAGCGGAGCCACCACCGGAGACGATGCCCTCCTCGACCGCGGCGCGGGTCGCGGAGATGGCGTCCTCCAGACGGTGCTTCTTCTCCTTGAGCTCGACCTCGGTGGCAGCGCCGACCTTGATCACGCAGACGCCACCGGCGAGCTTCGCCAGGCGCTCCTGCAGCTTCTCGCGGTCCCAGTCCGAGTCCGTGGACTCGATCTCGGCCTTGATCTGGTTGACGCGGCCCGTGACCTCGGCCGAGTCGCCGCCACCGTCGACGACGGTGGTGTCGTCCTTGGTGATGGTCACGCGGCGGGCGGTGCCGAGCACGTCAAGGCCGACCTGGTCGAGCTTGAGGCCGACCTCTTCGGCGATGACGGTGCCGCCGGTGAGGGTGGCGAGGTCACCGAGCATGGCCTTGCGACGGTCGCCGAAGCCGGGGGCCTTCACCGCGACGGCGTTGAAGGTGCCACGGATCTTGTTCACGACCAGGGTCGAGAGGGCCTCGCCCTCGACGTCCTCGGCGATGATCAGGAGCGGCTTCGAGGCGTTGGTCTGGATGACCTTCTCGAGCAGCGGCAGGAGGTCCTGGATGGAGGAGATCTTGCCCTGGTGGATCAGGATGTACGGGTCGTCGAGGACGGCCTCCATACGCTCCTGGTCGGACACCATGTACGGGGACAGGTAACCCTTGTCGAAGGCCATGCCCTCGGTGAAGTCCAGCTCCAGGCCGAAGGTGTTGGACTCCTCGACGGTGATGACACCGTCCTTGCCGACCTTGTCCATCGCCTCGGCGATGAGCTCGCCGACCTGCGGGTCCTGGGCGGACAGACCGGCGACGGCCGCGATGTCGGCCTTGTCGTCGATCGGGCGCGCGGTCGAGAGGAGCTCCTCGGACACGGCCTTGACGGCGGCGTCGATGCCCTTCTTCAGGGCGGCCGGGGAGGCGCCGGCGGCTACGTTGCGCAGGCCTTCCTTGACCAGGGCCTGGGCGAGCACGGTCGCGGTGGTGGTGCCGTCACCCGCGATGTCGTTGGTCTTGGTCGCCACCTCCTTGACGAGCTGCGCGCCAAGGTTCTCGTACGGGTCCTCGACCTCGACCTCACGGGCGATGGTGACGCCGTCGTTGGTGATGGTGGGAGCGCCGAACTTCTTGTCGATGACGACGTTGCGGCCGCGGGGGCCGATCGTCACCTTGACCGTGTCGGCAAGCTTGTTGACGCCGCGCTCAAGGGCGCGACGGGCGTCCTCGTCGAACTTAAGGATCTTCGCCATGGGAGCGATTCAGCCCTCTCGAAAACTCGGGTGAACGAACTGCGCCCCTCGCCGCCCGGCAATCAGCGGGGTGACCAGGGGCGCAGCTCAAAAGCAAATCTGCCGGTGAAGCAGGTAAAGCGGTGAAGCGGTGAATTACTTCTCGACGATCGCGAGAACGTCGCGAGCCGAGAGGACGAGGTACTCGTCGCCGTTGTACTTCACCTCGGTGCCGCCGTACTTGCTGTACAGCACGACGTCGCCGACCTTCACGTCGAGCGGCAGGCGCTCGCCGTTCTCGAAGCGGCCCGGGCCCACGGCGAGGACAGCACCCTCCTGGGGCTTCTCCTTCGCGGTGTCCGGAATGACCAGGCCGGAGGCCGTGGTCTGCTCGGCGTCGAGCGGCTGGACCACAATGCGGTCCTCGAGCGGCTTGATGGCAACCTTGGAGCTTGCGGTCGTCACGATCCGGTCTCCCCCTTCGGAGATCTACGGGGTTAACAGTCTGGGGTGGCGACCAGGTGGATCCGTCGTCGCGGGTGCCGGACCTGCCCGTCGCTGGTTGGCACTCTCCAGTGGTGAGTGCCAAGGCCGAGACTAGGACGGCGATTAGCACTCGGTCAAGCGGAGTGCCAATTCGCTGACGCGGGTCTTATGGGAGTTCTTGCGGGAGCGGGGTGCGCCGCGGGGGCGCAGAGGGCGTTCCGCGCCCGTCCCTGCAACGGTTTCCGTAGTCCGGAGGTTCCGGCTCCGGCCCCGTCTCCCCCGCCCCGTGCCGCTCTGTGTGCGTCGGCCCGGCGGGTGGGGCGCAGTCGGGCGATGCCGTCGGTTTTCGCGGCGGAACCTTCTCCGCCGCCTTTCTGCCGAGGCGCTCGATCGGGTCCACCGACTGCGCGCACCCGGTGAGCAGCGCGGGCGCGAGCACGCCCGCCGCGAGCGCCGCGGCGAAGAAACGGTGCGCCCGCGCCCGCCGGTGCGCCCGCGCCCGCCGGGTCACAGGTAGTCCTCGAGCCTGGCCACCGCGTACCCCTTGTCGGTGACCGTCTTCATGACCTTGCGGACCATGTCGGGCATCGTGCCCTTCCAGTCCTCGCGCCCCCGGAAGTGCGTGAGGATGATGTCGCCGGGGTGCAGGTCCCGGTCCCACTCGCGCCACTCCATGTGGTCGGCGAAGGCCTCGGACGCCCACAGCGGCACGGCCTTGATCCCGCAGGACTTGGCGGCGCGCAGGGTGTCCACGTTGTAGTTGCCGTAGGGCGGGCGGAAGAGTTCGGGCCGCTTTCCGTAGCGCTTGTGGATGACGTTTTGCATGCCGCAGATCTCGCGCCGCTGGCCCGCGTACGAAAGCCCCGGAAGATAGCGGTGGTTGAGGGTGTGATTGTTCAGCGTGATGCCGCGGGACTGCATCTTCTTGAAGTAGCCGTAGTCCTCCTTGACCAGATAGTCGCTGAGAAACGCGGTGTACGGGATCTTCAGTTCGCCCATCATCTTGAGCAGGGCCGGGTCCTTCTCGGCGCCGTCGTCGATGGTCAGGAAGACGATCTTCTTCTTGGTCGGGATGGTCGTGAAGACGGGCGGCAGACTCGCCTGTCCCTTGACCTCGAACCCCTTGCGCGTGGTGATCTTCGCCTTCTCGGCGGGGGCGGCGGGCGCGGTCAGCGGGGTCTTCGCCAGGCCCCAGCGTTTCGCGGCGGCGGCACGCGCGACCTCGGCGACGCGCAGTTTCTGGGCGTAGGAGTCGAGGGCGCGGGCGGGCGGCGCGTCCAGGCGCTGCTGGCCGGGCGCGGGATTCGCTCCCCCGTCGGCCCCCGAGGCACAGCCCGAGGCGATCGCGGCGACGGTGAGCACGGCCGCCCCGGCCCGCATCCGACCCCGCATCCGACCCCGCGCCCGCCCCCGCCCGCCCTTCCGTCTTGCACTGAATTTGTCGTTTTGTCTTACTAGTTGCATGGCGCCGGATCTTTGCAGCTCAAGCCCCTGCCACAGGGCCGACACCGCGGCCGGGCGCGCACCATCCACCGACTGGCCCACAATGGACCGGGTGAACGACCTCGACTCCGCCCTGGCCTCCTTCTCCGCGCTGCTCACCGCCGAAGGCCGGTCCCTGCTCGATCTCGACGAGGTACGGGAGGCCGATCCGGCCCGGGAGCTTGCCGTCGCCACCCGCCTGCGCCGCGAGCATCCGGCGGATCTTGTCACCGCGGTGCTCGCACAGGCGCGACTGCGGCGGCGGGCGGTGGCGAAGTTCGGGCCCGAGGACGCGGGGCGGATGTTCTTCACGCCGAACGGCGTCGAGCAGGCGACGCGCACGAGCGTGGCCGTGCACCGCGCCGAGAGCTTCAAGTCCCTCGGCGTACGCAGCGTGGCGGACCTCTGCTGCGGCATCGGCGGCGACGCGATCGCCCTCGCCCGGGTCGGCATCGCCGTCCTCGCCGTCGACCGTGACCCGCTGACCTGCGCGGTGGCGCGGGCGAACGCGGACGCGCTGGGGCTCGCGGACCTCATCGAGGTGCGCGAGGCCGATGTCACCGAGGTCGACACAGCCGCGTACGACGCGGTCTTCGTGGACCCGGCGCGGCGGGGCGGGCGGGGTCGCATCTTCGACCCCGAGGCCTACTCCCCGCCCCTCTCCTGGGCCGTCCAGGCCGCCCGCAAGGCCCCGCACGCGGCGCTGAAGATCGCTCCCGGCATTCCGCACGAGGCGGTTCCCGCCGAGGCCGCGGCGGAGTGGATCTCGGACGGCGGGGACGTGAAGGAGGCCGTGCTGTGGTTCGGCACGGACACCCCGTCATCGCACCGCGCGACGCTGCTGCCCTCGGGCGCGTCCCTGTGGTCCTCGCTCGACGCGATGCTGCCGGATCCGGCGGTGCGGGCGGTGGGCCGCTATCTGTACGAGCCGGACGGCGCGGTCATCCGTGCGCATCTGGTGGCGGAGGTGGCCGCACGGGTGGAGGGCGGTCTCATCGACGAGACCATCGCGTACGTCACCTCCGACGCGCTGCATGCGACGCCGTACGCGGTGGCGTACGAGATCACCGACCAACTGCCCTTCGGCGTGAAGAAGTTGAAGGCGGTGCTGCGGGAGCGGGAGGTCGGGATCCTGACGGTGAAGAAGCGGGGGTCTGCGGTGGAGCCGGAGGAGCTGCGGCGGAAGGTGAAGCCGCGGGGGGCCAACTCGGCGACCGTGTTTCTCACCCGGGTGGCGGGGGCGCCGACGATGTTGATCGGGCGGCCTGTTGTAGGCACCTGAGCGGGGTCTTGGTCACCGTCATCACCGGCTCCGCCGAGTTCGTCCTCAAACTCCCCCAAGCTCTTAAGGAGCAGGGAGGGACCCCCTCGACGGGCTACAGGATTCAGCCCGCCCCAGCAGCAGCTCCCGCTCCCGCTCATTCCGCGTAAGCCCCGCCGCCCGCTCGAACTCCCCCCGCGCCTCCGCCGCCCGACCGAGCCTCAGCAGCAGGTCGCCCCGCACGCTCGGCAGCAAGTGGTAGTCCTTCAGGGCGGGTTCATCCGCGAGCGCGTCCACGAGGCGCAGCGCCTGCGCCGGGCCCGAGGCCATCGACACCGCCACCGCGCGGTTCAGTTCGATCACCGGTGACGGAGCGCGGGCGGCCAGGAGTTCGTACAGGGTGACGATCCGGGGCCAGTCCGTCTCCTCGTACGAAGGGGCGTTCGCGTGGCAGGCGGCGATCGCGGCCTGGAGTGCGTACGGCCCTGCCGCGCCCTCAGCCGCCGAGTGCGCGCGGGCGAGCGCCCCGAAGCCCCGCCGGATCAGCGGGAGGTTCCAGTGGCGGCGGTCCTGGTCGGCAAGGAGCACCGGCTCGCCCTTGGGGCCCGTCCGTGCCGCCGCGCGGGACGTCTGGAGCTCCAACAGCGCGGCAAGGCCGTGCACTTCGGCCTCCCGCGGCATCAGCGCGGCCAGCACACGGGCGAGGCGCAGGGCGTCCTCGCACAGCGACGGGCGCAGCCAGTCGTCGCCCGCCGTGGCCGCGTACCCCTCGTTGAAGATGAGGTAGATGACCTCGAGCACCGACCCGAGCCGAGCCTCGCGCTCGGCCCCGTACGGCACTTCGAAGGCCACGGCCTTGGCCGCGAGGGTGCGCTTCGCGCGCACGACGCGCTGGGCCACCGTCGCCTCGGGAACCAGCATCGCGCGGGCGATCTCCACCGTCGTGAGACCGCCGAGCAGCCGCAGCGTGAGGGCGATGCGGGCCTCGGCGGAGAGCACCGGATGGCAGGCGGTGAAGACGAGGCGCAGGAGGTCGTCGTCGATGTAGTCAGGGTCGACGGATTCGGCGGGTTCGACGACCTGGGGCGGGGCCGTCTCCAGGTCGCGGCCCATCTCCTGAAGCTTGCTCGCGTAGCGCTCCCTGCGGCGTACGAGGTCGATGGCGCGCCGCTTGGCCGTGGTCATCAGCCAGGCGCCCGGATTGTCGGGGACGCCGGTCCGCGGCCACTGTTCGAGGGCTGCGACCAGCGCGTCCTGCGCGAGTTCCTCCGCGATGCCCACGTCGCGCACGATCCGCGCGACACCGGCGATGAGGCGCGGGGACTCGATCCGGAAGACGGTCTCGACCGCGCGGTCGGGGGCCTGCGAAAGGTCGGGGGCCTGCGAAAGGTCGGGGGCCTGCGAAATGCCGTCGGCAGTCTCGGGGCGAGGGGGCTCTGAGGAGTGGGCCGTCACGGCCACCCATCAGAGCACCCCCGCGGCGGCGCCGCAAAGGTCCGGCGCCTGTCGCGTCAGCCCTCGATGATCTCCCGGACCTCGGCCGTCACGGTCCAGTGCTCGTCATGGGTCTTCAGGAACCGGCTCGCCCACTCGATCGCCTCGGCCTTGTCCTTGCACTGCGTGATCGAGTAGCCGCCGACGACCTCCTTCGCCTCGGTGAACGGGCCGTCCGTGACGGACACCTGGCCGCCCTTCCAGTGCACCTGGGTGGTCTGGGCGCTCGGGGTGAGGCCCGCGGTGTCGAGCATCACCCCGGCCTTGGTGATCTCTTCGAGGAGCTCGCCCATGCGCTCGCCCATCTCGGGGCTCGGGCCGCCCTCGGGGGAGGTCTTCTCATCGATGCGGATCATCGTCAGATAGCGCGGCATGGTGGTCATGTCCCTTCGGCTGTCGGCGGGCTTCTCCCCGCCTCTCACCTCTGCGTCGAACGGGAGACACCCGGATCGACATCGTCTCCGAGATTCTTTGGACTTTCTTCTGGAGCGAGCGCACCCAAGGACGTTTCCGCAGGCAGCGCACGCGTACGCGCCGGATGCAGCGCCGCCGTCGCCACCGCCGCCGCCACGAGCAGCGCGGCGGCCACCCCGAACGCCGTCGCGTACCCGTCCGCGAGCGCTCCGGGCCCCCGCCCTGATCCCGTGGACCCCGTGACCCCCGACGCCACCGTCACCAGGACCGCGAGCCCCAGCGAACCGCCCAGCTGCCGCGAGCTGTTGAGCAGCCCCGACGCCATGCCGGTCTCCTCGGCGGCGACACCGGACGTGGCCGCCGTCCCCAGCGGCACGAAGCACATGCCGATGCCGACGCTCGCCACCAGCGAGGGCCCGAGGATGGACCCGAGGAAGGTGCCGTCAGGTCCGACCGTGAGGGCGAACCACACGAACCCCGCCGCCCCGAGGAGACCGCCGGTCACCAGAATCGCGCGCTCCCCGAAGCGCCCGGCCTTCCGCGCCGAGATCACCGACCCGGCGACGACGCCCACACAGAACGGCAGGAACGCCGCTCCGGCCCGCGTGGATCCGTACGACATGACCTCCTGGAGATAGAGCGAGGTGAAGTAGAAGGCGGCGAACTGCCCCGATGACATCAGCAGCGCGAACGCGTTCGCGGAGAGCACGGGCCGGTTCCTGAGCAGGCCGAGCCGGAGCAGCGGCTCCCGCTTGCGGGACTCGACGACGGCGAACGCGACGAGCAGCACGGCCGCGGCGCCGAGGGTGCCCAGGGTCGTACCGGATCCCCACGCGTACGTCTCCGTGCGCACGAGCCCGAGGACGAGCACCGCCATCCCCGCGGTGACAAGGAGCGCCCCCACCACGTCGAGGCGCGGTGCGGGCCCGGTACGCCGGTCGGCGGGTACGCCGCGCCGCGAGAGGGCGAGCGCGCCGAGCACCACCGGGACGTTGATCAGCATCACGGAGCGCCAGCCCGCCAAGTCCGTGAGCAGCCCGCCCGCCATCACCCCGACCGCGCCGCCGAGCGCGCCCGCCGCGCCCCAGAGCCCGAGCGCCCGCGCACGAGCGGGCCCCGGCGCGTAGTTGACGGTGATCAGCGCGAGCGCGACGGGTGCGAGCGCCGCCGCGCCCGCGCCCTGCACGGCCCGCGCCGCGACGAGCTGCCCCGGCGTCTGCGCGAGCCCGCCCACCAGGCTCGCGACACCGAAGACCGCGAACCCGGCGATCAGGGTGCGCCGCCGCCCCACCAGGTCGGCGAGGCGCCCGCCCAGCATGAGGAGGCCGCCGAAGGCGAGGGCGTAGGCGTTGACGACCCAGAGCAGCGAATCGGCACCGAAGCCGAGGTCGTCGCCGATGTCGGGCAGCGCGATGTTCACGACGGACATGTCGAGGGAGACCAGGAACTGCACGGTGAGCAGCACCGGCAGCAGCCAACGGGTCCCTGGAGGCGGCTTGGAGTCAGCGGGATTCACCATGCCCACGGACATTACTATACGCGTATAGAAAATAGAACGGCATGCGCCGCCCGCCCGTCAGGCACCCCCTCGGGGCGCGACAATGAGCCACGTGGAAGCAGAGAAACCAGCGCCGGAGTCATCAGGCGGCGAGAAGAAGAAGCGCGGCCGCCCCAGCCGCATCGACCTGGACACGATCGTCGGCGTCGCGCGCCGCATCCTCCAGGAGGAGGGCGTGGCCGCCCTGAGCATGCGCAAGGTCGCCAAGGAGGTCGGCACGACCCCGATGGCGCTCTACCACCACGTACGCGACAAGGACGAGCTCCTGATGCTCACCCTGTCCGGGACGGCCGACCTGGTCCCGCGCCCCGAGCTCCCCGACGATCCGCGCGAGAGGCTGCTCGCGGTCTCCGTCCACATGCACGGCACGCTGGAGCGAATGCCCTGGGTGGTGGAGGTGCTGAGCCTCGGTGACCTCACCGACAAGGGCGCTCTATGGATGGTCGAGGAGATCATCGACTGTTCCCTCGCCTGCGGACTGAACCAGTCCCAGGCCATCGCCGCCTACCGCACCATCTGGCACTGCGTCTACGGCGACCTGGTCTTCCGTCAGGCGATGGCCCGCCGCGCCGAGGAGCCGGACCGCAGGCGCTACTTCCCCGACATGCTCACGGAAGCGGACGCCGACGAACTGCCCCACATGGCCGCACTCGCCGACCGCTGGCTGGAACTGACGGCGGAGTACGACGCGTCCAGGCAGCTGGGAGCGGTCATCGACGGGCTACTGGGGCAGGCGAACCGCCCCTGACACCCGCTGACGTACGACGCGTTCAGCCGAGCCCGGCCGACTCGAACCGCCACCGGTGCACCGCCCGCGTCACCAACTCCGGCGCGGGCTCCGGGATTTCGGGGAGTTCGGCGTCGTACGACGCGTCCCACCAGGTCAGGACGAGGACCCTGTCCTGCGGGGCACGGAAGCTCTCCCGGCGGACCGGCTCACCGTCAAGGACCTGCGCCCGCGCCCATGCGAGCAGTTCCTCGCCCCGCCCGTCGACGGCGCGGGCCTCCCACATCAGCGCGACGGTCACGAGTACAGGTTCTCCTTGCTGACCTCGTGCACGTGGTCGTGCGCGTGCGTGTGCGAGTGGCCCGGGACGTGCGGCTCCGTCACCGGAAGCGAGGAGTCCGCCGACAGGTCCCAGTCGGATGCCGAGCGGTTGCGCGCGACCATCTCCGCGCCGAGCGCGGCCACCATCGCGCCGTTGTCCGTGCACAGCTTCGGGCGCGGCACCCGCAGCCTGATTCCGGCCGCCTCGCACCGCTCCTGGGCAAGGGCGCGCAGCCGCGTGTTGGCCGCCACGCCGCCGCCGATCATCAGGTGGTCCACACCCTCGTCCTTGCAGGCCCGTACGGCCTTGCGGGTAAGCACATCGACGACCGCCTCCTGGAAGGACGCCGACACGTCACGGACGGGAACCTCCTCGCCCGCGGCCCGCTTGGCCTCGATCCAGCGCGCGACGGACGTCTTCAGTCCTGAGAAGGAGAAGTCGTACGCGGCGTCGCGCGGCCCGGTGAGGCCGCGCGGGAAGGTGATCGCGTTCGGGTCGCCCTCCTTCGCGTACCGGTCGATGACGGGACCGCCGGGGAAGCCCAGGTTGAGCACCCGCGCGATCTTGTCGAAGGCCTCGCCCGCCGCGTCGTCGATGGTCGCGCCCAGGGGGCGGACGTCCGACGTGATGTCGGTGGAGAGCAGCAGCGAGGAGTGGCCGCCGGAGACGAGAAGGGCCATCGTCGGCTCGGGCAGCGCGCCGTGCTCGAGCTGGTCGACGCAGATGTGCGACGCGAGGTGGTTCACGCCGTAGAGCGGCTTGCCGAGCGCGTACGCGTACGCCTTGGCCGCCGATACGCCCACCAGCAGCGCGCCCGCGAGACCGGGCCCCGCGGTCACCGCGATGCCGTCCAGGTCCTTCGCCGACACCCCCGCCTCCTTCAGGGCGCGCTCGATGGTCGGCACCATCGCCTCCAGGTGCGCGCGAGAGGCGACCTCGGGCACGACCCCGCCGTAGCGCGCGTGCTCGTCGACGCTGGAGGCGATGGCGTCGGCGAGCAGGGTGGTGCCGCGGACGATGCCGACGCCGGTCTCGTCACAGGAGGTCTCGATGCCGAGAACGAGAGGTTGGTCGCGCGAGTCAGCCATGGGTGTCGGTTCCTTGTACGGATGTCGATGGGTCGGTCAGGCGCATCACCAGGGCGTCCACGTTGCCCGGCTGGTAGTAGCCGCGCCTGAAGCCGATGGGCTCGAAGCCGAAGCGCTCGTACAGCTTCTGCGCCCGCGTGTTGTCGACCCGCACCTCAAGGAGGACCTCGGCGCACTCGAAGGCGGTCGCCGCGCGCAGCAGATCGGTCAGGAGCCGGGAGCCGAGCCCCGTGCGCCGGTGGCTCGGGGCCACCGCGATGGTCTGTACGTCGGCCTGGTCGCCGGAGGAGGCGAGTCCCGCGTACCCGACGAGCCTGCCCCCGTCCGTCGCCACCACATAGCGGCGGGTGGCAAGGGGCCCTCGCGCATGGGCGAGCTCGGACCAGAACATGCCGCGCGACCAGGTGTCGTCCGGGAAGAGTTCCTTCTCCAGGACGTAGACGGGTTCGATGTCCCACCAGCGCATCTCGCGCAGGACAGCTGTCGTCACGGATGTCACTTGGGGGTGACCACCTTGTAGTTTTTGGGGACCTGCGCGTCGGGGCGGCGCAGGTACAGCGGCCTGGGGGCCGACAGTTCCTCGCCCGCGGCGAGCTTCTGGGCGGCGAGAGACGCGAGCGAGGCCGCCGAGACGTTCTCAGGGGCGCGGGCCTCGGGGAAGGTCTCGGGGTAGAGCACCGCGCCGGCGCCGACAGCGGGCAGGCCCGCCACCTCGTCGGCGATGTCGGCCGGGCGGTCCACGGCGGGCTCGGTGAGGCGGGTGCGCGGGTCCGCGTACCGCGCCCAGTAGACCTCCTTGCGGCGCGCGTCCGTGGCGACGACGAAGGGCCCGCTCTCGATGCCGGACTCGTATGCGAGGCCGTCGAGCGTGCACACACCGTGCACCGGCACGCCGAGCGCGAGGCCGAAGGTCTCGGCGGTCATCAGGCCGACGCGAAGACCCGTATAGGGGCCGGGGCCCACGCCGACGACGATGTCGGTCACGGCGTCGAGTTTCAGTCCCGCGTCGGCGAGCACCCGGTCGACGGCGGGAAGCAGCAGCTCACCGTGGCGGCGGGCGTCCACCTGACTGGAGGCTGCGACGACGGACGAGCCGTCGTGCAGCGCGACGGTGACGGCGGGGGTGGCGGTATCCAGAGCGAGCAAGAGCACGCGAATAGCCTACGGCTCCGGCGCCCGCAGCACGGCCGACCGAACAAGCCGCACACCTGCTGCTAACGTCACCCCATAGCCGTACGGAGTACGAAGAGGGTGGCGCAGGTGTCCAGGAGCAGCTCGGGAATCGTGGCCGGGCTCACCGCCGCCGCGGTCGCCGCCGTCGGCTTCCTCGCTTACCAGGCCTCGGCCAGCGCGCCGGACCACCTGGGCAAAAAGCCGGACACAGCCCCTTCCGCATCGGCCTCGCGCTCCCCCAAGGACAAGGCCGACCCGACGACGATTCCGGCGCAGTCCGGTGCGGGCGAGCGGGTCGTCTACTCGGTGGGCGAGGACCGCGTATGGCTGGTCGCGGGCACCGGCAAGGCGCAGCGCACGTTCAAGGTCACGCCGAGCACGGTGGACCCGGTCCCCGGCACGTACGCCGTCACCTCGCGCTCGGGCACCGTCACCGGAACGGACGGCGTGGCGATCGAGCACGTCGTGCGTTTCGCGAGCGTGGACGGGATCGCGATCGGCTTCAGCGCGGCGACGGACGGCTCGACGCCGAAGCCCGACCCGTCGAAGAAGACCGGCGGCATCCGCGAGTCGCGCAAGGACGGCAACGCGATGTGGGAGTTCGCGACGATCAGCAAGAAGGTCGTCGTCGTTCCGTAGGGACGTCGCCCACGGACGTGGGCGCCTGATCGCCCGGCGGTGTCGAGACCGCGCTGGCGGCCGCGCAGGACGCCAGCAGATCGCGCATGGAAATCCCCGATGACCCCGATGGCCCCGACAGCCCGTGCGGCCGGGGCTCTACGTCACGTTCTGAAGCCGACATGGATGCCTCCTGGGCTCCGGGGGCAGACGTGGTTAGGTAGACCTAACCAGTACCGGTATCCATGTGACCACGCCTGACGTGCGCCGCGCAACATCTTGCCGACGCCCTGTCGGAATGTTCGGGCGAAAAGACAAAGATCAGGCCGAAAGGCGAGAGTCAGGCGTGGGGATCAGGCCGAGAGCAGCGTGAGATCGGCCTCCGCCCACCGCGCCCCGACCCCGCTCAGCGTCACTTCGCGCACCTCGTCCGTCGTGTCGCCGACCGTCCGGTCGATGACGACGCGCAGCCGGCTCTCGGAGAGCTCCTCGACCTTGCCGTCGCCCCACTCCACGACGATCACCGATTCGGGTAGCGAGACGTCGAGGTCGAGGTCCTCCATCTCGTCGAGCCCGCCACCCAGGCGGTACGCGTCCACGTGCACCAGGGGCGGCCCGTCGGAGAGGGACGGATGGACGCGGGCGATGACGAAGGTCGGCGACGTGACGGCGCCCCGGACGCCGAGGCCCTCGCCCAGGCCGCGGGTCAGTGTCGTCTTGCCGGCGCCGAGCTCGCCGGTGAGCATCACGAGGTCGCCGGGGCGAAGCAGCTTGGCCAGGCGGCGGCCCAGGTCGCCCATCTGCTCAGGCGAGGTGACGGTGATGCCGAGGGAGTTCACGGGGGCCGGGTTGTGCGGTGCTTCCATGCCCACCCACGTTAGCCGCTGGACGTACGTGCATCGGCCGCGGCGGGAACTGCGCCGACGCGCGCGAGGAGGTCCGCGATGCGGTCCGTGACCACCTCGGGGTGCTCCATCATCACCAGATGCCCGGAGTCCGGGACGAGCACGAGCTCGGCGCCCGGGAGCAGATCGGCGATGACCTCGCTGTGCTCGCTCGGTGTCACCAGGTCCTTGTCACCGGCCAGGACGAGCACCGGAAGCTCGGCGAAGTACTTGAGCGCCTCCGTCTTGTCGTGCTCGGCGAACGCCGGATAGAACTCCGCGACCACGTCGATGGGCGTCGACTCGATCATCCGCTCGGCGAACCGCGAGATCGCCGGGTCCACGTCCTTCGACGAGAACGAGTAGCGCTTGATGATGCCGGCGAAGAGGTCCGCGGTGGCCCGCCGCCCCTTCTCCACGAGATCGGCCTGTGAGCCAAGGGCCTTCAGCACCCCCGGCAGCACGCGCCGCACGGCGTTCATCCCGGCGACCGGCAGACCGAAGTTGACCTCGCCGAGCCGCCCCGACGACGTACCGATGAGGGCGACGCCGACGACGCGCTCGCGGATCAGCTCGGGGAAGTGGTCGGCCAGGGCCATCGTCGTCATGCCGCCCATGGAGTGCCCGACGAGGACCAGCGGCCCCTCGGGCGCCGCCGCGTCGATGACGGCCTTCAGGTCACGCCCCAACTGGTCGATGGAGACCGGCGACTTGTCCGCAAGCTGCGCCGCGCCCCGGCCCGACCGGCCGTGGCTGCGCTGGTCCCAGTACACGGAGCGCACGACGCCACGCAGGGCCGCCCGCTGGAAGTGCCAGGAGTCCTGGCTCAGACAGTAGCCATGGCTGAAGACGACGGTGACGGGAGCGGGTGTCTTGCGCCCGAAGAGCCTGCGGCGGCGCGGTGCCTGCGCGCTGTCCGCCGAAGCCTTGTCGATCTCGTCGACCTCGTACGAGAGCTCCGTGCCGTCGTCCGCGTACGCCTGGCCCGGCATGCCGCGCAGCGATCCGTAAGGACCCGAAGCGTCGAGTGCGAGCCGCGCCTTCTTGCGCATGCCGCGCCCGACGGTCAGCCGCTCTATGGCGACACCGGCCGCGGCGCCCGCGGCGACGACACCTATCGCGGCACCGGCGAAGCCGGCCCTGCGCCAGTTCCCGGCCGCCGCGGCGACTTCCGTCGCCGCTTGTGCGGCCGCCCCCGTGTTGGTCTCGCTCACGTGCCGCTCCTCCTCACTCGTCGGGTCCCTCATTCACATGGACGCGCGGAACACGCGATCCGATGCGGGTGACGATCTCGTACGCGATGGTGCCCGCCGCCTGTGCCCAGTCTTCGGCGGTCGGCTCACCCCGGTCACCAGGACCGAACAGGACGGCTTCGGAGCCCACCGGCGGCTCGTCGCCGCCGAGGTCGACCACGAACTGGTCCATCGCCACCCTTCCGGCGACCGTCCGCCACTTGCCGCCGACGAGCACGGGTCCGGTGCCGGAGGCGTGGCGGGGGATCCCGTCCCCGTACCCGACCGGGACGAGCCCGAGGGTCGTCTCACCGGGTGTGACGTAGTGATGCCCGTAACTCACGCCGTGACCCCCCGGAACGTGCTTCACGAGGGCGAGCGACGCGCTGAGCGTCATGACGGGCCGAAGGCCGAACTCCTCGGATGTGCCGACCTCGGGGCTCGGCGAGATCCCGTACATCGCGATCCCGGGGCGTACGAGATCGAAGTGGGTCTCCGGAAGTGTGAGCGTGCCCGGCGAGTTGGCGATGTGCCGCACCTCGGGCCGGACCCCGCGCTCCTCGGCGGCGGCGACCATCTCGCGGAAGAGCGCCAGTTGAGGGGCGATGGAGGGGTGCCCCGGCTCATCGGCACACGCGAAGTGCGACCAGATCCCGGTGACGCGCACCAGGCCCTCGGCCTCGGCCTGCAGCGCCTGCGAGACGAGTTCGGGCCAGTCGGCGGGCATACAGCCGTTGCGCCCGAGTCCGGTGTCGGCCTTCAACTGAATACGCGCGGTGCGCCCCGCGGCCCGCGCGGCGGACGACACTTCGCGCAGGGCCCACAGCGCGCTCACCGACATGTCGAGGTCGGCTTCGATGCCCTCGCGCCAGGGCCCGCCCGGAGTCCACAGCCAGCACATGACCCTCCCCCCGATCCCGGCGGCCCGCAGCGCGAGCGCTTCCTCGGGGGTCGCGGCGCCCACCCAGGTGGCTCCCGCCTCGATGGCGGCCTTGGCGCAGGGCACCATCCCGTGGCCGTACGCGTCGGCCTTCACGACGGCCATGAAGGCGGCGCCCGGCGCGTGGGCGCGCAGAGTCCGCACGTTGGCCCGGAGGGCGGCCAGGTCGATCTCGGCGCGGGCACGCAAGGGTGCGGTCTCAGTCATATCGCCGACCAGTGTCTCAGAGGCCGCTGACACCCTGGCAGCCGCGCGCCTCAGGTCCGGGGCTTACCGCCCCCACGCGCAGCCCCGGTACCCCTTGCGCAGGGTCATCCGGGGGACCACCCGAAGGAACGTGCACCCCCACTCCCCCTGAACGAACGGGCCTTCCCCACCACCCGCCCGATCACCCCGCGTCTCCCCCTGAACGAACAGGCCTTTCCCACCCACCCGCCCGATTGCCCCGCGTCATCGAGTGGGGAGGGGGTGGGGGGGGGAAGCACGTATGTCGGTGAGGGGGCGGGGGAGCACGTATGTCGGTGAGGGCGAGTGGGCGAGCTGCACGCACCGAGGCGCGGTGGGGCAGGGGCGTTACATGCCCCAGCCACGGGGGGGGGGACCATCCCCACTCACCCGCAGTCGGCATCGAGACGCGAGGGGACGTGCCGGTATGTCTGCCCGGAGCACGGTACTCAGCACTCCCCAACCGAAGCGGGCAACGACCAGTAGCGGATAGCGAGGACGGACATACCGGCGCGGCCCCGCCCCACAACCGAACCAGCACCGCACCCCGGCATCGAGGCACCCCGGCCCACCCCACCGCCAAGCCGGACGCTAGTCCCCCCGCACATCACGCCAAGCCGCCGGAATCGCCTCAGCCACGTCATGCGCCCCCACCGGCGCCCCATCCGCCGCATGCCGCCCGGCAAGCCCGTGCAGATACGCCCCCACAGCCCCCGCGTCCCCCGCACCGAGCCCCGCCGCGAGCAACGCCCCCGCGAGCCCCGAAAGCACGTCCCCGCTGCCCGCGGTGGCGAGCCAGGGCGTCCCGGTCGGGTTGACCCGCACCGCACCCCCACGGCCACCGCCACCCCCACGGCCACCGCCACGGCCACCGCCACCGCCACCGCCACCGCCACCGCCACCGCCAGCGCCAGCGCCAGCGCCAGCGCCAGCGCCACCGCCACCGCCAGCGCCACCGCCACCGCCACCGCCACCGCCACCGCCAGCGCCAGCGCCAGCGCCAGCGACAAGCGTCGTAGACCCCTTGAGCAGCACACTCGCCCCGTAACGCCCCGCCAACTCCCGCACAGCGGCCAGGCGTCCGCGCTCGACCTCCTCCCGCGCGACCCCCAACAGCGCTGCGGCCTCCCCCGCGTGCGGCGTGAGCAAAGTAGGCGCGCTCCGCCCCCTCACCGCCGCCTCATCGGCAAGCCGCAACCCATCCGCGTCGATCAGCACAGGCACATCGGCGCCCACCACGTCCACGAGCCGCTCGGCGTCGTCACCGAGCCCGGGCCCGACCACCCAGGCCTGCACCCGCCCCGCCCTGGACGGCGGCCCCTCGAAGACGAGGGTCTCCGGGTACCGCGCGATGACCGCGTCCGCGGCGTGCCCCACGTAGCGCACGGCCCCCGCGCCGCCCCGCAGCGCACCGGCGACGGCGAGCACAGCGGCTCCGGGGTACCGGGCGGACCCGGCGACGATCCCGACGACACCCCGCCGGTACTTGTCGCTCTCCCCGGTCGGCATCGGCAGGAGCGAGGCCACATCGGCGTACTGAAGCGCCTCAACCACGCCTTCGCCCGCCCTCTCGCCCTCACCCGAACTCTCACCGCCGCCCCCGCCCCCGCCCTCCCCCAGCACAGCCCCGAGCCCGATATCGACAAGCCGCACCACACCCGCGTACTCCCGCCCGGGATCGATCAGAAGCCCCGGCTTGTACGCCCCGAAGGTCACCGTCACATCGGCCCGCACGGCCTCCCCGGCGACCACGCCACTGTCCGCGTCGACGCCACTCGGCAGGTCGACGGAGACCACAGGAGTTCCCAACTCACGCACCGCACCCACCAGTTGAGAAGCAGGGGCCCGCAGCCCGCCCTTCCCCCCGATGCCCACGATCCCGTCGACGACAAGACCGGCCCCGCGCAGAACCCCCTGCACACCCTCGCCCCCCACGACCCGCCCCCCAGCCGCACGAAAGGCACGGAGCCCGCCCGCATGCACCCGTTCGGGTGAGAGCAGCACTGCCGAAACGCCCGCCCCGCGCCGGGCGAGCCGAGCCCCCGCGTACAGCGCGTCGCCCCCGTTGTCCCCGCTGCCCACGAGCAGCACGACCCGGGATCCGTACACCTTGCCGAGCACATCGGCGCAGACCACCGCGAGCCCCGCCGCGGCCCTCTGCATCAGGGCACCTTCCGGCACCCGAGCCATCAGCTCCCGCTCAGCAGCCCTGACCGTCTCCACCGGGTAAGCAGTACGCATACCCCGAGTGTCACCCGGCGCCCAACCCTCAGCAATCACCAACCCCCAGCAATCACTACCCCTCAGCAATCACCACGGCGGATGCCACCCCCGCGTCATGGCTGAGCGAGACGTGCCACGACCGCACCCCCAACTCGGCGGCCCGCGCGGCCACCGTCCCCTTCACCCGCAGCCGCGGCTGCCCGCTGCCCTCGACGAACACCTCCGCGTCCGTCCACCGCAGCCCACCGGGCGCCCCCAGCGCCTTGGCCAGCGCTTCCTTCGCCGCGAACCGCGCCGCCAGCGAGGCGATCCCCCGCCGCTCCCCGCTCGGAAGCAGCAGCTCCCGCTCCACGAAGAGACGCCCCGCCATCCCGGCCGTACGCTCAAGCGCCGCCTCGAACCGTTCGATCTCGGCCACGTCGATTCCGACCCCAATAATCACGTGCAGCAGCCTACGAGCCCGCGCACCCTAATGGTTCAAGCCCCGCGGGGGGTGACGCACCCCACCCCCCGTCCCGTTCAAACAGCCGTAACAATGGACTGTGATCTCATCGGTCTCCGTACCCCCGACGAACCCGCGGAGCGCCCACCGGCACAGGCCGGAGGCGACTCCCTACGTCGACCTCACCCGCACCGAGTGGAGCGCCCTGCGTGACAAGACACCGCTGCCACTGACCGCCGCCGAGCTGGAGAAGCTCCGCGGCCTGGGCGATGTCATCGACCTGGACGAGGTGCGGGACATCTATCTCCCGCTCTCCCGCCTGCTGAACCTCTACGTAGGCGCCACGGACGGCCTGCGCGGCGCGCTCAACACCTTCCTCGGCGAGAAGGGCTCCCAGTCGGGCACGCCTTTCGTCATAGGAGTCGCGGGCTCGGTGGCCGTCGGCAAGTCGACCGTCGCCCGCCTCCTGCAGGCCCTGCTCTCCCGCTGGCCCGAGCACCCCCGCGTCGAGCGCGTGACGACGGACGGCTTCCTGCTGCCCACCAGGGAGCTGGAGGCCCGCGGCCTGATGTCCCGCAAGGGCTTCCCCGAGTCGTACGACAGAAGGGCCCTGACCCGCTTCGTGGCGGACATCAAGGCGGGCAAGGCCGAGGTGACGGCGCCCGTCTACTCCCACCTGATCTACGACATCGTCCCGGACCAGCGCCTCACGGTCCGCCGCCCCGACATCCTCATCGTCGAGGGCATCAACGTCCTCCAGCCGGCGCTCCCCGGCAAGGACGGCCGCACCCGCGTGGGCCTGGCCGACTACTTCGACTTCAGCGTGTACGTGGACGCACGCGAGGAGGACATCGAGCGCTGGTACCTGAACCGCTTCAAGAAGCTCCGCGACACGGCGTTCAAGGACCCGTCCTCGTACTTCCGCAAGTACACCCAGGTCTCGGAGGAAGAGGCCCTGGACTACGCCCGCAAGACCTGGCGCACGATCAACAGGCCCAACCTCCTGGAGAACGTGGCCCCCACGCGCGGCCGGGCCGCCCTGGTCATCCGCAAGGGCCCCGACCACAAGGTGCGCAAGCTGAGCCTGCGCAAGCTCTGACTCCGGATCCTCAACTCAACCTGGGCCGCCAGCTAACCTGCGCGCATGCTGCATCTGCGCCTGATCACCCCGGCCGACACGACGGACGACGTGGTGCGCCTGATCGAGAGGACGGTCGGCGCCACGCATCTGGCCGTCATGCCGGGCGCGGCCCGCAACCCCGCCGGCGACGTGGTGACGTGCGACGTGGCCCGCGAGGCGGGCGACACGCTGATCAGCGGCCTGCGCGCCCTCGGCATCGACAAGTCGGGCTCGATCGCCCTGGAGAACATCGACCTGTCGCTCTCCCTGCGCGCGGACAAGGCGGAGGACGAAGCACCGGGCGAGGGCTCCGACGCTGTCCTGTGGGAGCAGCTCTCCGACGCGACGCACGAGGAATCCACGCTCTCGGTCACGTACTTGGCCTTCATCACGCTCGCCACGATGATCGCGGCCTGCGGTGTGGTCCTCGACAACGCGATCCTGATCGTGGGCGCGATGGCGGTGGGCCCCGAGTTCGGCCCGCTGGCGGGCTTCTGCACCGCGCTCGTACAGCGCGCCCCGCGGCTCGCCCTGCGCTCGCTTATCGCGCTGCTCGTGGGCTTCGCAGGGGCGATGGTGGTCACCGTCGGCTTCAGCTACTTCATGGACGCCGTGAACCTGTTCAGCGACGACGCCCTGAAGTCGGAACGCCCGAACACGAACTTCATCTACCGCCCCGACTGGTTCTCGTTCGTCGTGGCGGTCCTCGCGGGCGCGGCGGGCACGCTCTCGCTCACCTCGGCCAAATCGGGCGCGCTGGTGGGCGTGGCGATCTCGGTGACGACGGTCCCGGCCGCCGCGAACGCCGCCGTCGCCTTCAGCTACGCCGAGTACAAGCAGGCGTGGGGCTCCACCGAGCAGCTCCTGCTCAACCTGCTGGGCATCGTCCTCGCGGGCACCGTCACACTGCTGGCCCAGAAGTTCCTCTGGGCCAGACAGCACGAACGTACGGCCAGGAAGCGGCCGGCCTAGGCTGGCGCCTTCCCTAGCCCAGCGCGGACTTCACCACATCGGCGAGCCGCCCGGCCACGGACCTGGCCTGGTCGATGTCGGCGGCCTCGACCATGACGCGCACCAACGGCTCCGTACCGGACGAGCGCAGCAACACCCGCCCCGTGGCGCCCAGTTCACGCTCGGCCTCGGCGACGGCTGACGTCAGCTCGGCGGAGGTCGTGACCCGCGACTTGTCGACGTCGGGCACATTGATCAGGATCTGCGGAAGCCGCTCCATGACCCCGGCGAGATCCGCGAGGCTGCGCCCGGTCTCGGCGACGCGCGCCGCGAGCAGAAGCCCCGTCAGCGTGCCGTCGCCCGTGGTCGCGTGGTCGAGGATGATCACGTGCCCGGACTGCTCGCCGCCGAGGGCGAAGCCGTGCTGCTTCATCGATTCGAGGACGTACCGGTCGCCGACGTTGGTCTGCACGAGGGAGAGGCCCTCGCGCTCCATGGCGAGCTTGAAGCCCAGGTTCGACATGACCGTGGCGACGACGGTGTTCTCGCGCAGCGTGCCGTGCTCCCGCATGGCGAGCGCCAGGACGGCGAGGATCTGGTCGCCGTCGATCTCGGCGCCCGTGTGGTCCACGGCGAGGCAGCGGTCCGCGTCACCGTCGTGCGCGACACCGAAGTCGGCGCCGTGCTCGACGACGGCGGCCTTCAGGAGGCCCAGGTGCGTGGATCCGCAGCCGTCGTTGATGTTCAGGCCGTCCGGCTTGGCGCCGATCGTGATGATCTCGGCACCTGCGCGCGCGAACGCCTCGGGCGAGACGCGGGCGGCGGCGCCGTGCGCCTCGTCGAGGACGATCTTCAGTCCGTCGAGGCGGTTGGGGAGCACACCGAGGAGGTGGGCGACGTACTGGTCGAGTCCCTGGTCGTACGTCCGCACGCGGCCGACGCCCGCGCCCGTGGGGCGTGCCCAGGGAGCGCCGGTGCGGTGCTCCTCGTACACGGACTCGATGCGGTCCTCCAGCTCGTCGGCCAGTTTCTGGCCGCCGCGCGCGAAGAACTTGATGCCGTTGTCCGGCATGGCGTTGTGGCTCGCGGAGAGCATCACGCCGAGGTCGGCGCCCAGCGCACCGGTGAGATGCGCCACCGCGGGGGTGGGCAGCACACCGACGAGCTGGACGTCCACGCCCGCGCTCGCGAGACCGGCGACCACCGCGGCCTCCAGGAACTCCCCTGACGCGCGGGGGTCTCGTCCGACCACCGCGACCGGCCGATGGCCCTCGAACGTGCCCACTTCGCCGAGCACATGAGCCGCCGCCACGGAGAGTCCGAGCGCGAGCTCGGCCGTCAGATCCGCGTTGGCGACACCGCGCACGCCGTCCGTGCCGAAGAGTCGTCCCACTGCTGTCCTCCTCCGGACTTCTACCCCGGGATCACCGGGGTCCCGACCCGGATCACCAGGAAGGATCACCAGGGTTTCCGATAAACGAACGCCCCGGCAGCACACAACGTGCCGCCGGGGCGAACGAAAAGTACAAGCAGGCAGATTAACGCTTGCTGTACTGCGGAGCCTTGCGGGCCTTCTTGAGACCGGCCTTCTTGCGCTCGACCGCACGGTCGTCACGCTTGAGGTAACCGGCCTTCTTGAGGGCGGCGCGGTTGTTGTCGACGTCGGCCTCGTTCAGCGCACGGGCGACACCGAGACGGAGCGCACCGGCCTGACCGGAGACGCCGCCACCCGAGATGCGGGCGATGACGTCGTAGCGGTTGTCGAGCTCGAGCACCTTGAAGGGCTCGTTGACTTCCTGCTGGTGAACCTTGTTCGGGAAGTAGTCCTCGAGCGTGCGCCCGTTGACCTTCCACTTGCCGGTGCCCGGAACGATCCGGACGCGGGCGATGGCGTTCTTGCGACGGCCCAGGCCGGCGGCCGGCTGGGGGTCGCCGAAGCGCGCGGCGTTCGACTCAGAGGTGTACTCGCCCTCGACGGGCACCTCGGACTCGGTGGTGTACTGCTCGACGTCAACAACCTCGGTCTCTTCGACCGGCTGCTCAACGGTGGTCTCGGCCACGATTCTCCTCAGAATTTCTTACGTCTTTGGGGGTGGTGGCCGGAACTACTGCGCGACCTGGGTGATCTCGAACGGGACCGGCTGCTGAGCGCCGTGCGGGTGCTGGTCACCCGCGTAGATCTTCAGCTTCGAGAGCATCTGACGGCCCAGGGTGTTCTTGGGGATCATGCCCTTGATGGCCTTCTCGACGGCCTTCTCGGGGTTCTTCGCAAGAAGCTCGTCGTAGCGGACGGAACGCAGACCGCCCGGGTACCCGGAGTGGCGGTACGCCATCTTCTGGGTCTTCTTGTTGCCGGAGAGGTGAACCTTCTCGGCGTTGATGATGATGACGAAGTCGCCCATGTCCATGTGGGGGGCGTAGATCGCCTTGTGCTTGCCGCGCAGGAGGTTGGCGGCAGTGGTCGCCAGACGGCCCAGGACGATGTCCTGAGCGTCGATGACGTGCCACTGGCGGGTCACATCGCCGGGCTTGGGGCTGTACGTACGCACTTCGTAGCCTTCGCTTCTTCAGTGGATGGGGTCCAGACACACGGCACCCCAGAAACGATCGAAGCGATCATGCAGCTGGGGCCCACAATGCCGGGGACGCTGCCCGTATGCGAGCCACTGGTAACTGCTCCAGGGAACCTACGTAAGGCCCTTCGCGTGAGAACGACGAAGCCAATACGTATAACAATCCCCGAGAGTACCCGCAGCGCGCCGTACGGGTCAAAACGCGGACCTGGAGACCGGCACCGCCGACTCCACCGCCTCAGGCGGTTCTGCGCCATCAAGGCTAACCGCCCTCGGCCGCACACAGGACCGGGCGACCGTGAAGGCCAGTACACACAGGGTGACGCAGTCCCTGAAGGCCCGCCGGGTGCCGGGTTCAAGCCAAGGCCAGGTGAACCCCGGAATCTGCGGGACGAGCGCGAGCCAGAACCACTTCCCCCGGGCCACCGCCCCCGGCACGAGCGCCCCCGCGAGCAGCAGCGGCACGACGACGAGCAGGTAGTGGTCGTACGACGGCCTGGACACCAGGAAGGCCGCCAGCATCAGCATCACGGCCGTCTCGACCACCCGCAGCTCCCCCGGCCCCGCCCCGTCCCGCCAGCGCCGCCACGCGCACCACACCCCCGCCCCCGCGACCGCCAGGGCGAGCAGCGACGCCGCCCCCTGCGGCACCCCGAGCCGCGGCAGGACAGCGGCGGGCGACGCCTCATAGAGCCGTACGAAGGAGTCGTCGCCCTGCAGCAGGAACGGCAGCGTCCGTGTGAAGAACCCGGCCGGATCCGGCATGGCCAGCGCCGTACCCACGGACACCACCGCAGGCACCAGCACCGCGCACCCGAGCCCCCGCCACCGCCGCGCGAAGACGAAGAGCAGCACCATCGGCGCGAGGAGCGGCTTCACGGCGACGGCCGCCCCGATCACCAGACCCGCGGCCACCCACTTCCCCCGGCACACGAGGAGCAGCGCGAGCGGCAGCGCGGCCGCCGACGCCACGGTCCAGTTGCCGAGCTCGACGAGGTGCACGAACGGGGCGAACCCCAGCGTGAGCACGAGCAGACCGAGCACCGCGAACCGGCTGCGCCACGCCACCCCGTGGATCCGCAGCGCACACCCCCAGCCGACGACGAGCGAGGCCGTGACCCCCGCCGGGACGAGGAACCGCACGACGGACTGCGGAAGCAGCGTCTGCGGAACCGCGGCAAGGACGGCACCCGGCAGATAGAGGAAGTGCCGGTCGGCATAGGGCGAGCGCCCCTCGAGCCAGGCCTCGGCCGCCCGCACCACGATGGCGTTGTCCATCCCGCCGCCCGGACCCCGCAGCCCCACCCGGACGACCGTGGCGAGCAGCACGACACCCAGCGCCGCCCAGGCGTGCCAGGTCACCGGCCGCAACAACCACCCACTAACAGATACTTTGCCCGTGTTCATATGGATCAGGCTAGGTCGGGCACCTCCCCCGGCCGCCGCTCAACATCCCCAACTCCCCGTCTAAGATGCGGCGCATGAGCTTTGGGCAAGGGGGACCTCAGTGGGGTCCAGGGGATTCACGGCAGACCCCTGACTGGGCGGCGCTCGCCGAGGCGTCCGAATCGCGCACCCGGCGCCGCAAATGGCTGACGATCGGTGGCGGCGCGCTCGCCACCGCCGTGGTCGCGGCCGCGGTCGCCGTTGCAGTCGTCTCCGCGAACAGCGACAACACCTCCGCCTCGAACAAACCGGCGAGCGAGCTGCCCTCGACCGCGGACATCCCCGGCGCGAGCACGAACCCCGGCCCGTCCTTCGAGAAGACGACGCCGCCGCCCCCGCCGGACCCCAAGGAGTTCATCTCCAGCGTCAAGAAGGACAAGGCGCCGCTCGGCCCCGACACGCTCTTCCCGGGCAAGTCGCTGACCTCGGGCGACCGCGTCTACAAAAAGGGCGCCACAGACAGTACGAAGAAGTGCGCGAGCGTCACCCAGGACAAGCTCGGCACGATCCTCACCAAGAACGACTGCACCGAGCTCTTCCGCGCCAGCTACGTGAAGGACAACATCGCCGTGACGGTCGGCGTCGCCGTCTTCGACACGGAGGCCCAGGCCAAGAAGGTGAACGAGCAGGCGAAGAAGGGCCTGGTCGTCTCCCTGCCCGGCAAGGGCGTGCCCAGCTTCTGCCGTACGGCGGTCTGCCGCGGCACGTACAACGCCTACGGCCGCTACGCCTACTTCACGACGTCCGGCTTCACCAGCGACAAGGACGTCACGGAGAAGGAGCGCAAGGTCTACACGGTCGGCGACGACCTGGCCCGCTTCGCCTTCGGCCAGATCAACCGGCGGGGCGAGGCCCAGGCTTCCGCCGCGGCCACCGCCCCCGAGTAGTCCGCGAGCCGGGGCTCAGCAGCACCCGGCGCCGGGCAACGTCCGCTTGTTGCGCGCTTCTTTGCTGCGCGCGGCGAGCAACTCGTCGGCGGGGTAGCCGACTTCTTCGAGGGTAAGACCGTGCGGTCGTACGACATGCACGGCGGAGTCCCGCACTCCCGCGGCAAGAACCTTGGCCGGCCACTCCGCGGGCCGGTGACCGTCACCCACGAACAACATGGCACCGACCAGCGACCGCACCATGTTGTGGCAGAAGGCATCGGCCCGCACGGTCGCTTCGAGAATCCCGTCCGGCCGCCGCTCCCAGCGCAGTTCCTGGAGCGTACGGATGGTCGTCGCGCCCTCGCGCTTCTTGCAGTAAGCAGCGAAATCATGCTCACCGATGAGTCCATCGGCGGCGGCGTTCATCGCGTCGAGGTCCAACTCCCAGTCGTGCCAGAGCACATGACTGCGCAGCAGCGGGTCGACGCCGCCCGGGTGATCGGTCACGCGATAGGCGTAGCGCCGCCACACGGCCGCGAACCGCGCGTTGAACCCGGCGGGAGCCTGCGCCACCTTCCACACCCGCACATCGTGCGGCAGCCGCCCCGCGAGCCTGCGCAGCAGCTTGTCACTGTGCTCGGCCCACACCTCCTCGGGCAGATCGACATGAGCGACCTGCCCCCGGGCGTGCACCCCGCTGTCGGTCCGTCCGGCGACGGTCAGCTCGTACGTCTCCTGCGAGCGCGTCACGGTCCGCAGCGCGTCCTCGATCTCTCCCTGGACGGTCCGCTGCCCCTGCCGCTGCTTGGCCCAGCCGGAGAAGTCCTTGCCGTCGTACGAAAGGTCGAGACGCACCCGCACGAACCCGGGCTCTACTTCATCACTCACACCAACCATCCTCTCAGCCGGACCGACATGCGAAAGCGGGCCCGCCCCGAAGGGCGGACCCGCTCACAGCAAGGCAGAGCCTCAGGCGTCCTTGGACTCGTCCTTGGACTCATCGGCGGCCTCAACCGGCTTCGCGTCCTCGACGGGCGCGTCGTCCTTCTTGAGGGCGTCTTCCTTGACGGCACGCTTGGTGGCCGCCTCGGCCTCACCGGTGGCAGCCTGCGCCACGGTCAGGGCCTCGACAAGCTCGATGATCGCCATGGGCGCGTTGTCGCCACGACGGTTACCGATCTTGGTGATACGGGTGTAGCCACCGGGGCGGTTCTCGTAGCGCGGGCCGATCTCCGTGAAGAGCGTGTGCACGATGCTCTTGTCGGTGATGACGGTCAGCACCTGGCGGCGGTTGTGAAGGTCACCCTTCTTCGCCTTGGTGACCAGACGCTCCGCGTAGGGACGCAGACGACGGGCCTTCGCCTCGGTGGTGGTGATGCGGCCGTACTCGAAGAGCTGCTTGGCAAGGTTCGCCAGGAGGAGCTTCTCGTGCGCGGCGCTGCCGCCCATACGGGCACCCTTGGTGGGCTTCGGCATGGTGTTTCTCCTTCATCGCTGCACCGGCCGTGTCAGGTACCGGTGTCAGTGCCCACGAGGCGGTCGCCCCGCGGGAAGCTACTGCAGAGCCGAAGCTCAGTACTGCTCGGTCTCGACGAAACCGGCGTCCGCATCGTCGTCGGCGCCGAAGGCGTCAGCGGCGGCGGTCGGGTCGAAGCCGGGAGGCGAGTCCTTGAGCGCAAGACCCATGCCGTTGAGCTTCATCTTGACCTCGTCGATCGACTTCGCACCGAAGTTGCGGATGTCGAGCAGGTCGGCCTCGGAGCGGGCCACGAGCTCACCCACGGAGTGGATGCCCTCGCGCTTGAGGCAGTTGTACGACCGAACGGTGAGCTCGAGCTCCTCGATCGGCAGGGCGAGATCGGCGGCCAGGGCCGCGTCCGTCGGCGAGGGGCCCATGTCGATGCCCTCGGCGTCGATGTTGAGCTCGCGGGCCAGACCGAACAGCTCGACCAGGGTCTTACCGGCGGACGCCATGGCGTCACGCGGGCGCATGGCCTGCTTGGTCTCGACGTCGACGATCAGCTTGTCGAAGTCGGTGCGCTGCTCGACACGCGTGGCCTCGACCTTGTACGTGACCTTCAGGACCGGCGAGTAGATCGAGTCGACCGGGATGCGCCCGATCTCCTGACCGACCTGCTTGTTCTGCACGGCGGAGACGTAGCCGCGACCGCGCTCGACGGTCAGCTCCATCTCCAGCTTGCCCTTGCCGTTGAGCGTGGCGAGGACCAGGTCGGGGTTGTGCACCTC
>NZ_JBHTSF010000120.1:0-27448 GCF_042795295.1 Streptomyces sp. NPDC056486 | reverse complement strand
GCTCGGCGAACGCGGGTTCACGCCGATCACCACGGCCGCGCTGGCCGCGAGCTGGCGCGCTCCCGGCCGGTCGCTGCCGAAGAGGCCCGTCCTGATCACCTTCGACGACGGCTACGAAGGCGTGCACCGGCACGCGCTGCCCGTGCTCGCCGAGCACGACTTCGCGTCGACGCTGTTCGTCTCCACGGGCTGGCTGCGCGGGGCGCATGACACCGGGGGCGGTCTCGACCTGATGCTCGACTGGGATCAGGTGCGCGAACTGGCCGCGGCGGGAACAGAGATCGGCGGGCACAGCCACACGCACCCGCAGCTCGACCAGCTGGACGACGACGACCTCTGGTTCGAGCTGCTGCGCTGCAAGGAGATCCTCACCGACGAACTGGGCACCCGTCCTGCCTCCTTCGCCTATCCCTACGGCTACTCCAGCCGCCGGGTGCGCCGCACGGTGCGCGGCGCCGGATTCGCCCAGGCGCTCGCGGTCAACAACGGCCTGGCGCGGCGCACCCAGGGGCCGTACGCCCTGCGGCGGGTGACCGTGCGCCGCTCCACCGGCATCGAGGAGTTCGAGCGGCTCGTCGAGGGCCGTGCGATCACCCGCAATTTCGCAAGGGACTGTGCCCTCACCAAGGGGTACGCCGTGGTCCGCAGAGCACGACAGGCCCGCCGGAAGGCAACCCGTACCCGTGTCTGACACGTCGACCGCCCAGGCAGACGTCTCTGGGTCTCCCATGACCGAACAGCAGCCGCCGTCCGACAAGCCGGGCAGGCCGCGCAGAATTCGCCTGCCCGGAAGGGGCGGCGGCTCCGGCGGCGGGAGCCCGCTGTTCCGCAACGCCTACGCGCTGATGCTGAACACCGGCATCTCCGGCGTGCTCGGCCTCGGCTTCTGGCTGGCCGCCGCTCGGTACTACTCCGAGTCGGCGGTCGGCCAGGGCTCGGCGGCGATCGCCGCCATGAAGTTCCTGGCGGGACTCACCGCCCTCACCCTGATGGGGGCACTCGCCCGCTTCATCCCCGTCGCGGGACGCGCCACGGGCAAGCTCATCTTCCGTACCTACGCGGCCAGTTCACTGGTCGTGGCGTTCGCCGCACTGATCTTCCTGCTCACGCTCGACCTGTGGGGCCCCTCGTACAGATTCCTGCACGGCCCGCTGAACGGCCTCGGCTTCATCGCCGCGGTCGTCGCCTGGTCGCTGCTCACCCTGCAGGACGGGGTGCTCACGGGGCTGCGCAGCGCGCTGTGGGTACCGGTCGGCAACACCATCTTCTCCGTCGTCAAGCTGGGGCTGCTCATCGCGGTGGCCGCGGCGATCCCGACAGCGGGCGTGTTCGTGTCGTGGGTCGCCGCGATCGCCCTGTCGGTCCTGCCGCTCGGCTGGCTGGTGTTCCGGCGGCTCGTGCCACGGCACGTGGCGGCGACCCAGGACAAGACGCAGCCGCCGACGCTGCGCGAGATGGGCCGCTTCCTGGCCGGCGACTACACCGGCTCGCTCTTCTCGCTCGCCGTCGTCTATCTCGTACCGGTGATCGTCGCCTCACAGGTCAGCTCGGTCGACAACGCGTACTTCTACATCACCACCACGATCGGCGGCACGGTCAATCTGCTCGCCATCAACATGGGTGCGTCGCTGACCGTCGAGGGCGCGCACGACCCGGCGCGGCTCGCCGCGAACACCCGGGCCGCGCTGCGCCGCATGGCGCGCATCATGCTGCCGGTGTGCGGTCTGCTCTTCATCGGGGCACCTTTCATCCTCCGGGTCTTCGGCCAGGGGTACGCGGACGCGGCGACGCCGCTCCTTCGCTGGTTCGCGGTGGGCGCGGCGCTGCGGGTCGTCATGGAGACGTACTTCGCGGTGCAGCGCGCACAGAGCCGTACGTCCGGGATCGCCTGGATGCAGGGTCTGCTGTGCTTCCTGGTGCTCGGCCTGACACTTCTTCTGCTGCCGCGCATGGGTCTGACGGGGGCGGGCGTCGCGGAGATCTCCAGTCTCGCGGTGATCGTGGCGATCGCCGCGCCGAAGCTGTACCGGGTGGCGCGGGGGGCTCCCTCCTCCGCACCGGCCGACGCGGCACCGGACGGCGATCTCGCCGACCTGGGGACATCCGAGGCGCCGCCCCCTCCCGCCGACAAGGTGCCGGGGCAGGAGAGGGAACGGCGCGGGCCCGCCTGGGCGCTGCGCGAGACACTGGACTCGGACACGCTGCAGCTGGCCGTGCAGATGGACTTCGAGCATCCGGAGCGCAGGCCCGACATGCGTCCGGGGCCGGGGACGCCCGCGTCCGGGACACGGACACCGGCTTTCGGGAGGGGCGCGTTCTCCGGGAAGCCCGCGTCCGGGAAACCCGCTCCTGAGAAGCCCGCTCCCGGGAAGCCCGCGTCTGGGCAGACCGCTTCCGGGACGCCCGCGGGCGCGGGGGACGAGGGGGACGACATGGAGCACCGGCCGACCTGGGCGCTGAGAACTCCGCCCAAGCCACGGGAACCGGAACCGTCTCCGCCGATTCCACCCTCCGTCTCCTCCGCCGTCACGGAGCCCGCCGAGGAGCCGGGCACCGACGCACACGTGCCGCAGGCTCCGCCCGAGCCCGTCGTCACCCCCGAACCGCTCCCCCGCCGCCGCGCCCTCTTCATGGCGCTGTTCCTCGCCTTCGCGCTCGCCCTCTACTGGCTGCCCGTCGTGGGCTTCACCGAGGCGGACCTGGACGCGATGGGCGGTCTCGGGCTCATCTCCGTCCTGCCCACGCCGACCCTGCTCGGGGCCGCGCTGCTCGTCGTCGTCTTCGCCTCGCTGCTCTGGCTGGAACGGCCGCATCAGGCCCTGCTCCTGGCGACGCTGATCGCCACGGTGGTGTGCCTGCACGCGCTGCCCGCCGTCCTCGAGGACGAGCCGCGGTTCGCGACGGCCTGGCAGCACCTCGGCTTCATGGAGTACATCGACAGGACCGGCTCCGCGGTGCCCGACCTGGACGCGCGCTGGAGCTGGCCCGGGTTCTTCGCGGCGGCCACGTTCGTCGCGAAGGCGTGCGGCGTCTCGGACATGACCGAGGTCATCCGCTGGTGGCCACTGGCCATGCAACTGCTCTACCTGGCACCGATGCTGCTGCTCATGCGCTCCATGCGGGCGGGCTGGCGCGCCAAGTGGACCGGCCTGTGGATCTTCGCCCTGAGCGGCTGGGTCGGCCAGGACTACTTCTCCCCGCAGGGCTTCACGTACCTGCTCTATCTGGTGTTCGTCGCGGTGCTCCTCGTGTGGTTCCGCGCGCCGCACGTCCTGTGGGCCAAGCGCCGCCCCGGCGAGCTCGACGTCGAACCCGCCGACCGCCGCCAGCGCGCGGTGCTGCTCGTGGTCCTGATCGCCCTCTTCGCTGCGACGGTCCCGGCCCATCAGCTCACGCCGTTCGTGATGCTCGGCGTCCTTGCCGCGCTCGTCCTGGTGGGCCGCTCGGAGCTGCGCGGCCTGCCGATCCTCTTCGCCGTCTTCGTCGCCGTCTGGCTCGGCTTCCTCGCGGAGCCCTACTGGTCGGGGCACTTCGACGAACTGTTCGGCGGGATCGGCGGCGTCGGCGGCAATGTGACGTCGTCGGTGTCCGGGCGTATCGAGGGCGGCAGTTCGACCCATCAACTCGTGCTCTACGCACGCGTGGCCCTTGCCGGCGGCGTCATGGCCCTCGCCTGCTGGGGCTGGTGGCGACGGCGTGACCACAAGTACACGGAGCGCTCGCTGCTCGTCCTGACCTTCGTGCCGTTCCTGGGCTTCGGCATGCAGTCGTACGGCGGCGAAATGGCGCTCCGCGTCTTCATGTTCGCGCTGCCGGGCGCCGCGCTCCTGGCCGGTCTCGCGCTGTTCCCGCGCGCCGGCATCACCGCGAAGGAACGGGACCGCGACCGGGTGAGCCTCGCGCCCCTTGCCGCGCTGATGGCGGGGCTCGTCCTGATGGGCGGCTTCCTGGTCGCGCGCTGGGGCAACGAACCCTTCGAGCGGACCCGGGTCGGCGAGGTCGCCGCGATGGATTACGTGTACGCGCACGACGATCCGACGGTGCGGCTGCTGTGGATGAGCGACGACACGGTCAACAACGTGACGCCCGCGATGCCGTGGGGCACGCGTGACATGGAGAAGGTCCAGTACGTCCCGACCCTCGCACCGGCCGACCCTGTCCTGGTCTCCAGTCTGGTGAAGGCGCTCAAGGACGCGGGGCCCAACTCGTATCTGATGATCAACAAGAGCCAGACGGTCTATCTCCAGATGGACGTGGGCTATCCGGAGACCTGGGATTCCCGGCTGATCACGCATCTCGACAACCGCCAGGAGCTGAAGAAGGTCCTCACGAACGACGACGCGACCCTCTACACGCTGCGCAAGCAGCCGAACGGCGAGGTCGAGAAGGCCGCCCCGGGCCCGATCGGCCCACAGATCACCTGGACTCCCTGGTCGGTGATCGGCGCGCTCGCGGCGATCGCCCTGGTGCTGCTGCTCACCACCCGCGAGGTCGTGCGGGTGGCGGTGGAGCCGAGCGTGCGGCAGCTGCGCTGGCTGCAGAGCAGCTTCTGGTTCTCGCTGCCGCTGCTCGCCGTACTGCTCGCTTCGCTGATCCAGCGGTTCCTGACGATGGCATGACGCTCCCCCCGGTGGGTACGGGGTGCGGGTGGCTGCGGCGGATGGAGTGCGGATGGCTGCGGCGGATCACCGCTTCAGCCACTTCACCCCATACCCCTTCATCGTGAACCGCTTCCCGTCGACCTTCGCGTCGATCGAGCGGTCGAGGGTGTTCACGACGAGCACCGTCTTCTCGGTCGCGAGGACACGCACGTTCGGTACGTCGTCGGGGGCGACGGAGACCTTCTCGTACTCCGTGCCGGGCGGGAACGCGTCGTTGAACCGGGAGAGCATCTTCAGCATCGGCAACTCCGTGCCACCGTCGGATAGCTCGGTGGAACGCCACAGACAGCCCGCGCAGTCCTTGCCCCTGTTCTGCGGGTTCCAGTAGAAGCCGCTGCTCGCGCCGCCGCGCGCCATCGCCATCAGACCGGCGGCCTGCACGGCGACGCGGTGCGGCTCGGACCAGCCGTCGCGGTCGTCGTTGTTGTCGCCCGGTTCCACGTAGTACTCGGCCCACCAGAGCGGCAGGTCGCCGGTGCGCTCCCGCACCCACTTGCCGACCGCCGTGAGCTTGTCGGTGGCCTTGAACTCGTCGGGGAGCATCTCGTCGTCGACGGTGTAGCTGGAGCCGTCCACGACCACGAAGTCCGCGCCCGCCTTGTTCTTGCTCCAGTAGTCGAAGGCGTCGAGGACCCGCTGGTCCATGCGGCCCCAGGCACCCTTGACCTCCGTCGAGGCCTCCTCGGTCTGGCGCGGGTCGACGCTGTCCATGACGAGGTAGGGGCCGCCGACCATGATGTCCTTGTTGACCTTCTTGAGCTCCTTGTAGACCAGGTTGTACAGCTCGGTGTAACCCTCGTAGTCCCAGCGGCCCTTCTCGCTGTTCCAGAAGCCCTTGAACTCGTTCCAGACGATGAAGTGCCGGACGTCCGGATAGCGTTTGGCGACGGTCGCCGCGAGCTTGGCGAAGTCCTTGAAGTGGGCGCGGTCCGGGGCGGTCTCCAGGGACTCCTGGCTCCAATTGGTGCTGCCCGAACCGGGCTTGCCGCCCTTCATCCAGTCCGGGGAGCAGCACAGGGTGACGACCGGCGTGCCGTCGGTGGCGCGGATGAAGTCCATCCGCTTGTCCATCTCGTCGAAGTCGTAACGCCCCTTGACCGGCTCGGGATTGCCCGCGCCCCAGCCCATGATGTGCTGGTTCTGCGGCAGCGGGCTCGGCAGGCCCGCGAGCATCGTCTCGGCGCGCTGCGTGGCGTCGTCCTCGCCCTCGTCCGCGCTGTACTGGGTGTGGGTGAAGCCCCATCCGACGGCCGGTTTTGCCTCATCGGGCGGGACAGCGGGAGTGCCGTGCACCTTGTCACCGTCGCGCGTGGTGCCCTCGGTACCCGTGCCGCCCCCGGGGAGTGTGGTGATGACGGTCAGGATCAGGGCCAGTGCGGCCACAGCAACGCCGAGCAGCGCGGCGATTCGCCACCGCTTTGCCCCCGAATTCCACTCATGACGTCCCATCAGGGGCAATCGTAACGGGGCCAGTTGGCGGTGGCACAGGTTCCGTACCACAGGTTTGCCACAGTCCCTCGGATCGTTCTGCGCCCGCTCACAGCTGCCCGCACCTGCCCCCACCTGAACGGAGTACAGCGGAGTACGTAAACCAGGATGCACAAGGGCACTTACGTGCCGGATCATGGCGGCATGTCTGCGAACCCTCAGGACACCCTGCCGATCCGGCTCAACGTCGACGACAGCGACTCTCCGTCGGATGTCGTGGACGCCCTCTTCCTGGGCCGCTTCGCCACCGGCGAGCAGCCCTTCTCGCACAGCTCCAACATCGACCGCGTCAAGTCAGGATCCACGCTGCTTCCACCGGGCGCCACGGTGCTGCGCGCGGCCCGCGACGACGACCGCAGCGCGACGCTTGCCGAGGGCGACGGCTGGACGCTCCTGATCTCCCGCTGGAACCGCGGCGCGGACGTCACGGTGACGGCGACGACCGCCGACCTCGCGGAGAAGGTCCTGAAGCAGGCGACGGACGGCGCGCAGGACGAGCCCGAACCCCAGCCGGACAACGTGACCATGGGGTTCTGGTACGTGTCTCCGAGGCGCGGCCCGCACCGCACCACGCGGCAGATCGCAGCCGGTACGTGGGAGGAGGTGCGGCAGAACTACACCGCGCCGGTCGCCGATGCCATGGACTCCCTGATGAAGACGGGCCCCGAGGACATCTCGGGCCGCCTCCTGCTCCTGCACGGCCCGCCGGGCACGGGCAAGACGTCGGCGCTGCGGACGCTCGCGCGGTCCTGGCGCGACTGGTGCCAGGTGGACTGCGTCCTGGACCCGGAGCGTCTTTTCAGCGACGTCGGCTACTTGATGGACATCGCGATCGGCGAGGACGACGGCACGGCGAAGGGCCGCTGGCGGCTGCTGCTTCTGGAGGACTGCGACGAGCTGATCCGCGGTGAGGCGAAGCACACCGCCGGGCAGGCGTTGTCGCGGTTGCTGAACCTGACGGACGGGCTGCTCGGGCAGGGCCGCAACGTCCTGGTCGGCGTGACGACGAACGAGGACCTTGAGCGGCTCCACCCGGCGGTGGTCCGGCCGGGACGGTGCCTCGCCCGCATCGAGGTCGGCAGCCTCACCCGTGCCGAGTCGATCGACTGGCTCGGCACGGACGAGGGGGTTTCTCGCGAGGGAGCGACATTGGCGGAGCTGTACGCGCTGCGGCGCGGCACGTCCCCTACGTCGGTCCCGGACCCCCGGGAGGGGGCGGACGCCGGGCTCTATCTGTAGCCCGGCAGCGGACTGACCAGCCGCCGCTTCGCGGCGACCTCCTCCCGCCCACCCACCCGTTCGCCCCGCATCATGTGCGGTTACAGCGAGGGGCACGGACAGCCCCGCCCCGGGGCAAGAGTCACCCCGAGTCCCCGTAAGCCGCGCGCAACGCATCCCGCGCAGCGGCCAGCGCGGCGGTCTCGGAAAGACCGAGCCGCTGAGCCCGCTCAGCAAAAGCCTGGGCGGCAGCCGACGCCTCCCGCGCCGCCGCGTCACCGGCCGCGGCCACGAACGTCCCATGACGCCCCCGCGTCTCGATCACCCCGTCCGCCTCAAGGGCCCGATACGCCTTGGCCACCGTATTGGCGGCAAGCCCCAGCTCCTGGGCGAGCCCCCGCACGGTCGGCAACTTGTACCCCACCGGCAGCGCCCCGCCCCGCGCCTGCTCGGCGATCTGGGCCCGCACCTGCTCATAGGGCGGCACGCCACCCGCACCGGCGCCGCCCCCGGCACTACCGTCGATCTCGATCTCGATCTTCAAAGTCACGCGGAGATTGTCCCGCACCCCCGGAAAATAAGAGGCATCCCGGCGCGCCCCGCGCGTAGCGTGCGGCTCCATGACCGTCCTAGTCCGAGCCCTGCGACCCGGCGACACAGCCGGCGCCGAGGCCTTCGCCGTGGTCCGCCGCGCCTGCGTACCCGCCATGCTCGCCACCGCCGATTCGGTCCTGTTCGACCTGGCGCACGCCCATCCCGGCTCCCGCTACCGCCAGTTGGTCGCCGAGGCCGACGGAGAGATCGTCGGCACTGCGCAGGTGGGCATCGCCTACGACAGCCCCGCCCCGGGCCAGGGCTTCGCCAACGTCTACGTACTCCCTCGGCGGCGGGGGCTCGGCGCGGGCTCGCTGATCCTGCGGACGGCGGAGGAGTACCTGGCGGACGAGGGAGCCACCACGGTCTTCTCCTGGGTACTCGACGAGCCCGCGAACCTCGCCTTCGCGGCCGGGCGGGGCTACCGCGCGAGCCGCTCGGCCCACTTCCTCCGCCTCGACCTGGCCGAGGGCCCGCTGCCGCCCCGCCAAGAGCCTTCGGCCGGGGTGGAGTTGCGTACGGGTGCGTCGTTCGGGGACGAACCGCGCGCCCTCTTCGACCTGGACGCGGAGACCGTCGCGGACGAACCGAGCGATGTGGCCACGGAGTTCACGGACTACGAGCACTGGCTCGCCGAGACGTGGAACCACCCCTTGGTGAACCGCGAACTGACCTCGGTGGCAGTGGTGGACGGCCGCCCTGCCGCCTTCACCCTGGCCCGTACGGACGACGCGTCGCGCTACGCGAGCGGCATGACCGGCACCGCACGCGCGTTCCGCGGGCGCGGGCTTGCCAAGCTCGCCAAGAACGACTCCCTGCACCGTGCGCGTGCCGCGGGATACACCGAGGCATTCACCGGCAACGACGCCGGGAACGAGCCGATGCTGGCGATCAACAAATGGTTCGGCTACGAAATCTGCGCAACGGAGGTACGCCATGTCCGCAGCCTCGGCTGAGACGTCGGCCGACAAGGTGGACGTCATCTTGATGAAGGCGGGCCGCACGAAGATCCGCTACCCGGCGGAGGTCGTCGCGGACGACGGCACCGTGGTGACGGTCCGCGCACCGTGGGCGGCCGCCGGGGTACGGGACTTCGGCTTCGTACGCTTCGAGCCGGGCGACGTCTTCACGGAGCACTACTGGCGTGACCGCTGGTACGCCGTGAAGGAGGTCCGCACGTCGACGGGCGTCCTGAAGGGCTGGTACTGCGACGTGACCCGCCCCGCGATACGGGACGGCGCCACACTCACGGTGGAGGACCTGGACCTCGACCTGTGGTGCTCAGCGGACGGCAAAACAATCCTCCGCCTGGACGAGGACGAGTTCACCGAGAGCGGCCTGGCCGCCCGCGACCCCGATGCGGCCTCCGAGGCCCTGTCCGCCTTGGACACCCTGGAACACCTGGCCCGCGCCGGAGCTCCTCTTTCCCCGTCTCTCTGAGCGATCCCGGCCGGGTCGGGTACTTCCGACCCGGCCGGTCGGTCTTTCGGCCGGGGAAGAGCTCAACCGCCGGCCCGCGGCGCAAGAACAACCGTCCGCTCGCCCCCACCCTCCTCATACCTCACCGCATCGCCCTCCTCCTGCCAGTGCAGGGCGAACCGCTCCCCCGCGTGCCACGCCTCGAGTGCCGCTCTGCAGTACGCCACCATGTCGTCCGGCAGCGTGGACGCGCTGTGCCAGCTCAGTTCGTCGCACTTGTGGGGCTCCGCGTTGAAGGGCTCGCCGCCCGTGCCGTACGTCGCTTCGAAGAACCAGCCGATGCGGGGTTCCTCGCCCGGGCCCCGGTGCTGGAGGACCAGTTCGGCGCTCACTTCGTCGGGGGTGAGGGTCAGGCCGATTTCCTCGCGGGCCTCGCGGATCACGGCCGTGCGGACGTCCTCGCCGGGTTCGACGTGGCCGGAGGGGACGTTGAACAAGCCGTCCCCGTAACCGGTGTTGGCGCGGCGGGCGAGGAGGACCTCGTCGCCGCGGCGGAGGATGAGGTGGACGTCCACCACCTCCTTGTGGCGGCGAGGTGCGGTGAGGGGTGTGGGGAGGGGCGCGGGGAGGATCGCCACCACCGCGTAGCGCTCGTCCTCCACCCTCCTGCCCCACAGCCGCTCGTCGCCCGACAGGCGCTCCGAGTGGAGCCGGGCGGCCGTGGGCGTCAGCGCGCTGATCAGGCGGTCCATGGGGAGGCCGGCGGGGTTCGTCACGCCCCACACGCCCTCGACGAGGATCAGGCGTCCTCCCGGCCGCAGCAGCCCGCACCAGTGCCGCAGCACCGCTTCCGGGTCCGGCACCATCCACAGCACGTGCCGGGCCAGAATCACGTCGAATCGGCGCCCCTCCACCGGAGGCTCCCACGCGTCGCCGACCAGCACTTCCGCCTCATGCCCCGAGAGCTTCTCGCGGGCCAGTTCCACCATGTTCGGGGACAGGTCCACCGCCGTGACGCGGTGCCCCCGCTCGGCCGCAAGCAAGGAGAGGCTTCCGGTGCCGCAGCCCAGGTCAAGCACGTCGCCCGTGGCCTCCGGCAACCAGTCCCGCAGACGCCGCGCCCACGCGTCCCGCACCACCGTGTCCCGCAGCCCGTGGTCCGGCTCGTCGTCGAAAGTGGCCGCCTCGATGTCCCAGTCGATCGTCATGTCCCGAGCGTGACACCTGCCACTGACAATCCGACTCGGATGAGAAACCCTCCCCGCAGAGGTCTACAGACGTCCCACCTTGGACATCGGTAGTACAGGGAGGCAGCCATGCGCCGTGTGACCGTGCACAAGACCGTCGCCAAGCCCACCAATCGTCAGGTCCGGGAGAAGCACGAAGCCGAGGACCGGACCCGTGAACGCCCCGAGGTCCGCAAGGACATCCAGCGGACCTGGTGGCCCGATGGGTGAGCGCCGGCACCCGCGGGGCACGAGACGCCCACAGGACAGCAATCGCTAGAGGCTCTTCTTGTAGTGGTAGCGGTCGTAGGGGCCGTCCACCCTGCGCTCCACCATCTCGTAGCCGTACCGCGGGTAGAGCCTCTGGTTCTCCCACATCATCGCGTTCGTGTAGAGCCGGACCTCGGCCAGTCCAAGCTCACGCGCCCGGACGTCGACGAAGGCGAGCAGGCGGCGGCCCACACCGTGGCCCGCCGCCTCGGGGTGCACCGCGATGCTGTCCAGGAACAGGTGGTCCTCGTGCGGGACGAGGACCAGGACACCCACCACCGGGTCCCCGGTGACATACACCCGCCCCGCCGCCACGTCCGCCGCGTGGTCCGCCTCCATGGGGACGGGCACGACACCGATGCGCTCGATGTAGGGGTGGTACGCCGCGTCCGTCACCGCCTTCACGGCGGGGACGTCGGCGGCGGTGGCGGGGCGGATGGCGTCGGTCGTGTCCTGGGTCATGCCTTTACGTCTACGTCAGTGCTCCTGCCCCGCACCAGCAGTTTCTTCAGGAGCGGCCAGATGACGATCAGCGCGATGATGACGTACACCGTGATCGAGAAGGGCGTGTCGACCAGACCCCTGACGCTGCCGTCGCTGATCTGCAGGGCGCGGCGCAGCTGTTGCTCGGCGTTCGGGCCGAGGATGACGCCGATGACGGCCGGCAGGACGGGCAGTCCGTAGCGGCGCATGCCGAAGCCGATCAGGCCGATGATCAGCAGGATCACCAGGTCGAGGGACTCACCGCCCACGGCGTACGCGCCGACCGCCGCGAAGAAGAGAATTCCCGCGTAGAGGTAGGGCCTCGGGATGCGAAGGAGCTTCGCCCAGACCGGGGCAAGGGGCAGGTTCAGGGCCAGGAGCAGGACCATGCCCACGAAGAGGGACGCGATCAGGCCCCACACCAGGTCCGGTTCGCGCTCGAAGAGGAGCGGTCCCGGCTGGATCCCGTACTGCTGGAAGGCGGCCAGCATCACCGCTGCCACCGCCGTCGTGGGCAGGCCCAGGGTCAGCATGGAGACCAGGGTGCCCGCGGCCGACGCGGACGACGCGGACTCCGGGCCCGCCACTCCCTCGATCGCGCCCTTGCCCCACTCGTCCTTGTGCTTGGACAGGCGCTTCTCGGTGACGTACGAGAGGAAGGTGGGGATCTCCGCGCCGCCCGCGGGGATCGCGCCGAACGGGAAGCCGATGAGCGGGCCGCGCAGCCAGGACTTCCAGGTGCGCTTCAGGTCGGTCTTGCCCAGCCAGGGGCGGCCGACCGGGATCGCCTCGCCGCTCGTGCGCCGCAGATGGGCCGCGACCCACAGGGCTTCGCCGATCGCGAAGAGGCCCACCGCGACGATCACCACGTCGATGCCGTCGGCGAGTTGGAGCGAGCCGAAGGTCAGGCGCTGCTGTCCGGTCATCTGGTCGAGGCCGACCAGGCCGATGGTGAGACCGATGAGGAGCGAGGCGAGCCCTCGTACGCGCGAGGAGCCGAGGACGGACGTCACCGCGATGAACGCGAGCACCATGATGGCGAAGTAGTCGGGTGCCCCGATGTCGACCGCGAGCTCGGCGACCGTCGGCGCGAGCGCCACCAGGAGGGTCGTGCCGATGATGCCGCCCGCGAAGTGGCCGATGGCCGCGGCGGCGAGCGCTTGTGCGCCGCGCCCCGCCTTGGCCATCGGGTTGCCCTCCATCGCCGCCACCACCGCGGCGCTCTCACCCGGGGTGTTCAGGAGGATCGAGGTCGTCGAGCCGCCGAACATCGCCCCGTAGTAGATGCCCGCGAACATGATGAACGCGCCGGTCGGCTCAAGGCCGTACGTCACGGGGAGCAGCAGCGCCACCGCCATCGCGGGGCCGATGCCGGGCAGTACGCCGATCGCGGTGCCCAGGAGCACGCCGACGGCGGCCCAGAGCAGGTTCATGGGGGTGAGGGCCGTGCCGAAGCCGTCCATCAGGGAGTTGAAGGCGTCCATGTCACAGCACTCCCATCAGTGGTCCGCCGGGGAGCGGCACCCCGAGCAGGTTGTTGAAGACGACGTACGTGATGAGGGAGAGCCCTGCCGCGATGAGCGGATCGCGGTCCAGGTGACGGCTGCCGAGCGCGTACGCGGCGCCCCAGAAGAGCAGGGCGCCCGCGACGGGGAAGCCGAGCGGTTCGATGAGGACGGCGGCGCCGAGGAAGACTCCGGCGAGGAGCAGCACGGTGCGCCAGTCGGCGGGTTCGGACAGGTCGATGTCCTCGCCGCCCTCGGCCTCGCCGCGACCGCCGCGCAGGACATCGATCGCGAGGATCACGGCGACGACGAGGAGTCCGATGCCCACGACGATCGGAACCGTCTTGGGGCCGATCGGGCCGCGCTGGGCGATCTCGACGTCCATGGTGAGCGCGTCCGTGAGGACGAGGATGCCGAGGGCCAGGAGCATGACGGACACGCCGAGTTCGGAGTGCTCGCGCAGCCAGGCGCGGCGACTGCCGCTGCCACTGCCGCTTCCGTGCTCCTCGGGTGGGGTTTCGGTGGTCGACGTCGTCACAGTCCCAGCTCCTTCAGCACGGACACCACGCTCTTGTCCTGGTCGGCCAGGAAGTCACCGAACTTGTCGCCGGTGAGGAAGGCGTCGTCCCAGCCGTTGGTCTTGAGGGACTTCTTCCACTCAGGAGAGTCGTGGAGCTTCCTGACCAGGCCGGTGAGCTTCTTGCGTTCCGCGTCGGAGAGGCCGGGCGGGGCGACGATGCCGCGCCAGTTGGTGAAGTCGACGTCGTAGCCCGACTCCTTGAGGGTCGGGCCGTCCAGACCCTTCGCCCGCTTGGGCCCGGTGGTCGCGAGAAGGCGCAGCTCACCCGACTTGATCTGGTCCAGGTACTCGCCGACGCCCGATACGCCGAACGCGACCTTCTTGCCGAGGATCGAGGCGAGGAGTTCGCCGCCGCCGTCGAAGGGAACGTAATTGACCTTCTTGGGGGCGATCCCGGCGGCGCGCGCCATCAGCATGGGGGCGAGGTGGTCGGGGCCGCCGGGCGAAGAGCCGCCGCCGACCGGGAGCTTGCCGGGGTTCTTCTTCCAGGCCGTGATCAGCTGCTTGATGTTCTTGTACGGGGAGTCCTTGGCGACCACGACGACGTCCGGCTCTTCGGTGAGGCGGGCGATGGGGGTGGTGTCGGCGAGGGTCTTGGGCGAGTCGTTGGAGCGTGCGGCGCCCACGACACCCAGGCCCATGGACATCGCGAGCTTGCCGTTGCCGTGTTCGCCGACGAGGCGGCTGAGGCCGACGGTGCCGCCGGCGCCCGGCAGGTTGAACACCTCGATGTTGTGGGTGAGTCCGGCGTCCTCGGCGTTCTTCGCCGCGGTGCGAGCGGTGATGTCGTAGCCGCCGCCCGGGGTGTTGGGGACCATGAAGCGCAGGCCGGGGATCTGTGTGCCGGTCTCGGCGCCGCTGCCCGTGGAGAGCAGCGGCGGCCCGGCGAGCACGAGCAGCGCGGCCCCGAGCAGGGCAAGGGGTGTGCGCAGACGCACGGATGCCACCACCTGTCGGTACGTAGTCATTGCTGGGGAGTTGATGCGGCCGGGTTCCCCGTGGGGGCGGGAACCCGGCCGCTGTCCGTGGGGACGGGGATACCTGTGAGGTGGCCCACATGTTGCCTGTGCGTTAAGAAGCTGTCTCTCTTCCGGAATCAACGGACGTTGTGGTCGTTGTGGTCGGGCCCATAGCCTGCGTCGATGACAAGGGTGCTGGTCGTGGACGACGACTTCATGGTCGCCAAACTGCACAGCCGATATGTGTCCGCGGTGGACGGATTCTCGGTGGTGGGAGTGGCACACAGCGGTACGGAGGCGCTGGCGGCCGTGGAGCGGCTGCGCCCCGATCTCGTACTCCTTGACATCTATCTGCCCGATATGGACGGCATCGCGGTGCTACGGGAACTGCGGGCAGTCGAGGACCGCGACCGGGACCGGCAGCCCCTTGACGCGCTGTTCATCACGGCGGCGCGGGACGCGGAGATCGTGCGGGCGGCGCTGCGGGCCGGGGCGCTGCACTACCTGATCAAACCGTTCAACCAGGCGGCGCTGCGTGAGCAGTTGCTGCACGTGGCGGCGCTGCGGGCCCGCCTCGACGGCCTCGACGAGGCGCGCCAGGAGGACATCGACCAGCTCTTCGGCCCTCGCCCACCCGGCTCCCGCGAACTCCCGAAGGGCCTGGCGGCCCACACCGCCGACCTGGTCGAGCAGACGCTGCGGGCGCATCCTGGCGGGCTCTCCGCCTCGGAGTGCGCACAGGAGGGAACGCTGTCGCGGGTCAGCGCCCGCCGCTATCTGGAGTTCTTCGCGGACACGGGGCGGGTGGAGGTGACGCTTCGGTACGGGGGGACGGGGCGGCCGGAGCGGCGGTATCGGTGGGTGCGGTGAGCCGTCCCGGCGGGCGGAGTCGCCCCTGACCGGTCTCACGACCGGACGGCGGGCGCTTTCGTGCATCCTGGGTGCCGTCCGCCTTATCAGCCGCGTCGCGCGGCACCTTCGGGCCATACGACATCAACCGCGAGACCCGCCTCGCGTGCTGCGAGCACGGTGTCGGCCGTGCCCCCGCCCTTGCCCGACGGCGGAGCCCCGTCCCACACGGCGACGAGCCGATCGCCGCGCCTCAACAGTTCCGCGTTCGCTGCCTCGTACGCCGAACGGTCCGCGGTCTCGTGCGGCATCACGACGACCTCGGCGGCCGCCGAGCCGAGTCGGTCGAAGGTCTCGGCGTGCTCGGGCTTCACCTTCGCCTGCCGGTAGTCGCGCGAAGGCAGCACGACCACGAGACGCCCCCCGGCCGCGAGCAGTTCCTCGGCAAAGATCGAATCGGCGCCGGCCGCGATGCACGACACTCCGACGAGCTCACCCTCCGTGTGCCGCGCGAACACCTCGCGCAGCGCCGCGCGTACGAGCCCGACACTCTTGTGGGTCAAGTCGATGTGCCCGGTTACGGCGTACGTGGCCACGTCCGCTCTCCCCAATCCGTCAGCTCGCCAACAGGGCGCGAACCCTACCCCGCGCCTCTCGCAGACCGCGGTTCACGTCGCGCCCCACCGCGTACGGGTACAACACGCCAAGCTGAGTTCGGGCCCGATCCGACTGCGTACGCTCGGCTCATGAACAGAACTTCCATTTGCGCCCCTGTCTGGCCTCACAGCCGGGCAGGGGCGTCCTCGTCATGTCTGCGACCGCCCGCCGGGCGCTATTGACCGAGCGAGTCGATCAAATGGTCGTCGAGGTCGGCGACGAAGGTCTCGCCGCGCCACCGGCGCAGTTCCCGCCGTGCCCGGCGCAGCCGGATTGCAGCGACACGCCCACCTGTGTCAGATGCAGTGTCGATGCACTCATGCAGCAACTCGGCCGCCGCGAGCGGCTCGTCGAGCTTGATGCGTGCAAGCGCCTGATCGGTTGTCACGATGGACCGCTGTACCCGCTCGCGTGGCGCCGCGAGTGCGTGCGCGGAATGGGCAAAGAAGTCGTGCGCTGTAGTCGGGTCCCCGACGTAGAGCTCGCACAGCCCTTCAAAACCTCGGAGATGCGCCGGCGAGAAGCTACTCGACGACGGATCACTGTTCCGAAGACCGTCCATGTCGTACCAAGCCAGGGACAAGGCTGCTTGCGCGTGTCGTTCGGCGCCCGCCCGTGCGGCGATCTCTGCCTGTAGGGCGTGCGCGCGTGCCCGCACGGTGATACTGGTGCCCGCTCGCGCGTCACGAACCGCGGCGTCGACAAGGGACCGCGCTGCGTCGATCCCGGACGTCGAGTACAGGGTGACCAGAGCGTGACTCATGTGGACCATGGCACGACGCCACGGGTCACCGATGAGGCCAGCCGTGTCTGTTGCTCGCGAGTACAGGGTCCGGGATGCTCCGTCGTCGCGGGTCTCGAAGGCCAAACGCCCGGCGAGGGTGTACGCCTGCGCGGCGATCGAGCGCAGTTCAGGCAGCAGCGGGTCGGGCACGGGCCCGTCGAGGAGTCGTTGACAGGATTCGACCACGGGTGCGAGCAGCAATTGCAGCCGAACGAACGGGACACTTCCGACCTGTTCGTTCGCTTCCCTGATGGCGCTGCGCATGCCGACGAGTAGTCCTTCGTCGGCAGTAGTGGGGTCCGTGAGCGCTTCGGTCATGTCGCGCCGAGTTGTCGGCCCAAGCAGTGCGAGGAGGCCCCCACCGGCGTCAGTGGCGGTACGGATGAGCAGTGATCGCAGTTCGAGCAGGCGCCGTTCGCTCTCGCCCAAGTGCGCGAATGCGTCGAGTAGTTCGGCGAAGTCAGACCCGGGGCCGACACAGTGCTGCCCGGTGCTGCCGCGAACGTAGATGTGAGCGAGCAGCAGTTGGTACCGCTCACCCGGCGGGGTCGGCACGGATGTGCTTTCCCACCGGGCAACGGACCGCTGCACACTGGTCGCACTGGCGTCGAGGGGCTGCCCGAGCCGGGCCGCTGCGGCGATGATCGCCCGCGCGGTGTCCGCGAGGGACCAACCGCGGGACAGTCGAAGCCGCTTCAGCGTGGCAGCGCCGACGAGCCTGTCGTGCGCGCTCATGTCCTCATGATGCCCGCCGATCAGGTCACACGGGCACGATCAGACGAGGTTTCCCCTTCTCTGCGCCGTAGTTGATCGTCTGCCAAGTCCCGGACGTTCCCTCCGGCCCCTCAACGGGGAACCCGATCACCATGTCGGAATGGTCGACCATCCATCGGTTCCGCGCATGGTAGGCCGGGGTTCGCAGCTCGTCGGCGCGCAACTCGACGACCTCAGCAATCCGGTTGCGGCAGCGGACAATCGCCTGCCGCGCGTCGGCCGGCTGCTGCTCGACGGTTCCCGGCGCGACGACTGTGATCTTCGACTTCGAGTTACCAGCGAGCCACAACAGAGACAGGCTGTCGATCCCGACTGCCCCGCCAATGTAGAAGTGCGCTTCGTCGTCCGCGAATGGACCCAAGTAGGTGCCGAAAACACTGGCGAACCAGGTGAGTTCACGATGATCGGTTGACCGCGTTCCGGTAATCGCCACAGCTAGGGACATTGATCAACTCCGTGTCATAGGTTGCCATATCCCACGCTCCCACGCCGTGCGGTGGGATCAATTCATGGACGCGAACACCTCGGTCAGTCTGACCGAGCAACTCGAAGCGCGGGGCCTGTCTGTCATAAAAGATGATGACAACATGCTTAATGTGGTGAACCGTCTAAAACCGGACCTTGTAGAGGTGGTCAGCGCCCAAGGCGGAGGCTATGTCACCGGGTGGGGCTACGAACTTGGCGAGGCTGGCGACGAGACAGGCACCGCGCAGCGTCTCGCGTTTCTGTTGGGCATCCCGAATGGCGACCGCTCGGCGGCGCCGACGCGCTCAGGTAAGGCGACCGCCGTGAAGCACTCGCACGAAAGAGCATTCACTACCCACCCGGCATCGGTCGCAGTTGCCCGTAAGTTCGTGGCCGATGCACTGTCCGATTGGCAACTCAGCGGGCAACTCGACGAAGCAAGCGTATGTGTCTCCGAACTCGCGACGAACGCGATCGAGCATGGCAACCCCGCCGCTCACGAGTTCCTCGTGCGCCTTGCTTTCGACGACACACGCCTACGCCTCGAGGTCTGCGACGACAGCAACGGGATGCCCGAGGTGCAGCACGCCACCAGCGATGATCCCAACGGGCGAGGGCTCTTCCTTGTTGCAGCACTCGCGGATGACTGGGGCATCGCAGGTAAGAGCGGCCCCGGCAAAGCCGTGTGGGCCGAGTTCAAAATCCCCGGACCCCGTTCAGGGAGGTGACCGCATGATAACGCCTTGCCGCTTGCTCATCCATCCGCATTGCTCGCAGTCCGGCATCGAGATACCGACGCATTCTCGGCTCGTACGGCTACTCACGGCCCGCGAAGCTCTGCTCATCGCCGTCGGGCTCGACCCGCTTGAGCGGGGGGGGGCCGCACAGGCAGCAGCCGACCGATACATCGACGCCGGTCTGCCCGCAGGCCGTCTGCTGTTCGGCCGAGCTCGCACAGCACCAGCACCCTTCGCGGCCCGCACCCTCGAGTTCCCCACAACTCCCGTCCCTCACTGAACGGGTGAGCCGGTCGGGTGATCCGAACGCTCGTGTCTCCACATCACAGAAGGAGCGGCCAACGTGAGCCAGACGCAGGCACCATGGGGCATGACACGTCTTGCCCCCTATCAGAACACTGTCGAAGTGCCATACACCCGCGTCGAGCTCGACCCGGAGAGCCAGACGACCAACTATTTCGACAGCAACGGGCAGCCCGTCGAGATGGGCGGACACGGGACCAGCAAGGCGACGTCGCAAGCGACGGCGACCAGTGCCGACGGCGGGGGCGGCAACCCGCCACCGCCCGCCGACTCGGATTCCGTCCCGGACGACGAATCGGACTGAGATGCACGAGCCGCCGATTCTCGTCGTGACCTCCCTCGGAGACGCCACAGCAGATTTGGTGCTCGCTGAGCTGCACGGCCGGGGCGTCCCGGTCGTGCGGCTCGACCCCGGCGCCGATTTCGACATCAGCGCCCGCGTGAGCGCGCACCTCAACGCTGAAGGGCTCTCCGGAACCATCCGTACCGCGACACGAAATCTCGATCTAGCCGCTGTCCGCTCCGTCTACTGGCGGCGCCCGACCCCCTACGGCGGCACCGGACCCGGCGAGACTACTGAAGAGCAGTTCACCAACTCTCAGTCCCGGGCGGGATACTCCGGCGTTCTCGCCACACTTACCGGCGCCCTGTACGTCAACCACCCATGGCGGAACCGCGACGCTGAGTGCAAGACCGCACAGCTCGCCACAGCGGTACGGCTGGGATTGCGCGCCCCCGAGAGCCTGATCACCACCGACCGGGACGCTGCCCGAAGGTTCATCACCGAGCATGGCCCGACGGTCTACAAGCCTCTACGCCGTGTGCACCTTCCCGGCAACGACGGCACGAACCGAACCATCTGGGTCCGCGTGGTCGAATCCTCCGAGGTCGACGAACGCATCAGCACGTGCCCTCACTTCTTCCAAGCGCAGGTTCCCAAGGTGGCCGACGTACGCATCGCCGCCGTCGGCGAGGAACTGTTCGCGACCCGCATCGACATCGACGGTGATCACCTTGATTGGCGCGAGGACTACGACCGGCTCACGTACACCCCGGTGCCGGTCCCGGCTGAGATCCGCTCCGCCGTGCGCGGATACCTCGATACCTTCGGGCTCAGCTTCGGAGCATTCGACTTCGCTCTCGACTCCGAGGGCCGATGGTGGTTCATCGAATGCAACCCCAACGGGCAATGGGCGTTCGTCGACGAACCCACCCGCCGAGCCATCACAGAAGCACTCGCCGACATCCTGCAGAAAGGCGCCTCATGACCAGCGCAGCCGAGCCCTTGCGGCAACGTCTCGCAGACGTCCTCACCGAGGGCGATTGGATGCATGCCGGTCCCTGGCGTACGGCAGTCGCGGCTGAACCTCGCGAGCTCTTCCTCGGCCCCGCGATCTTCAGGCAGGACGGGGCACCCGACTCAATCGCATGGACCCCTGTACACCGTGCCCGCGTCTCCGACGAGGAGTGGCTCAGCCTCGCCTACGAAAACACCACGTGGGTTACACAGATCGACGGCGTTCTCGCCGAAGATGCGTCCGGCCCGTTGGAAGGCAGCCCGACGTCGTCCTCGACACTTCCGGGGCTCGTTGTGCAGATGATCGAGCGCGCCGAGACTGGACCCGGCGATCGCGTCCTCGAAATCGGGACTGGCACCGGCTACTCAACAGCGCTGCTTTGCAACGTCCTCGGCGACCACAATGTGACCTCGGTCGAGGTCGACCAGGCCGCAGCGGAGCGTGCTCGCAAAGCACTCGCCGAAGCGGGTCACGTTCCGAGACTCATCACAGGTGATGGGCTGTTCGGCGCACCCGACGGAGCCCCGTACGACCGTCTGATCGCCGCATGTTCCGTGCGGTACATCCCCTATACGTGGCTACGTCAGATCAAGCCGGGCGGCACGATCCTCGTCACCCTCGCCGGCTGGTCGTTCGGGCATGGGCTCGTGCGGCTTACGGTCGACGAAGAGGGCGGGGCGTCCGGCCGGTTCCTCCCGGGGTACACCTCTTTTATGATCGCTCGGCCCCACGATCACCCGCCCCGCGGCACGATCGAGTTCATGCCGGGCGAGCTACGGCCATGCGCTATCGACCCTGCACTGCTCGACGACTGGTCGGGGCGATTCGTCGCGCAGCTCGCCGCCCCGTCTGCCGAACGTCTCGGTCTCGGCGACAAACAGATCCTGCACGACGTCGCGACCGGATCGCAGGCACGCACCCGCCCGTCTGAAGACGGCGGTTGGGTCGTCGAGCAGCACGGGCCGCTCCGGCTGTGGGATGCGGTCGAGGACGCCGTCACCGTGTGGCAGGCAGCCGGCTCCCCTCATGTCTCGGAGTTCGGCCTCACGATCACCGCACACACGCAACGCGTTTGGCTCGGCGCTCCCGATGGGCCGAGCTGGAACTTGCCTGTCTGACCACGACGGCTCGATGACGCTCCAGCTCGGACTCGCCCTCCAGCTCCTCGCAGAGCCCTCTCTCCTCCGCCTCCAACAGAGCGCACGCATGGTGCGCCACAAGGCCCCGTGGAGCGGGTGGAAGCCGGTGGATGCGATCCGCGGCGAGTAGCCGACGTCGTGGAGGACTGCCGCGGCCTCCATCAGGGCCGCATCGTCCCCCAGGATCGACTGGAGAGAACGCGCCCGCTCAGCAACTCCGAGGGAGTGTGACCAGCGTCGGTAGCGGTTCGGACAACAGCGATTCGGCGAGGCCGTAGGCGCGTTCAGTGAAATCCACGGCGCCCAAGGCTACGAGGCCCCCCGTCCTGTCGGGAGAGCGCGAACCTGCCGTCGGCAGTTCGGGCCCATCTCGATGAGGCCCTTCCCTTCCAGCAACGCGAGAGCGGAGCGCACTGCCGTACGGGACACCCCGAACTCGGCACCTAGCCTCCCGACGTCTTCTCGGCGGCCCCTCCCTGGCCCCTAGGTTCCCACGCTAGTTGCCCTATCTCTGAGCCCAGGCCCTCACTCGGTTCAGCCGAGCAACCCCAAAGGAGGACAGGAGCTTGGCGCCGCCCTGCCGTGACTTGAGACCACCACTGTCACGCCTCAGGGATCGGCCGAAGCGCCCGAACGATCGTCTGGGCATGCCCGCGCGCAGTCGTCGCCTCCTCTGGCGTTGGCAAAGCCCCCCGATGGGCAGCCCGATTTCTGACGTTCGCGAGCTCTTGACCAAGCCTCTTCTGGGAAACCTTCGGGTCCCCGCCCAGGTGGGTGCACAATTTATGCAGGTTTGCGATCCCGTTGACGTCTTCGATTACCTCTTCAATGAAGTCGGATTTGAGCCCCCTGCCCCTCAGGTGGTCAGCAACGTAAGAGCCCAAGGCAACCTCGGTCGCCGTAGCCGCGTCGATGACCGCTTTACGAAGGTCGCCACCGGACTGCGCATCGTGGGCAGATAGCAGCAGACGGTGCTCAACCGGGAGTTGCTCCCCTCGCGATGCATGACGAAGCGCTCCGATCAGTTCCGCTCGGCTCAGTGGTCGCGCCCCGATGAAAATCGTTCTCGTCTGAACTGGACTCGCAGACAGGTACCCGCCCCTCGCCGGGAGGTGCAGGGCTGACTCATGCGAGACGTCAAAGTTCCCCAGCGGTTGCCCGCTCCAGGCCGACGCCCACTCCTGCACAATTCTGAACCACCCAAAATATGCCTTGCTCAACGCGCCGAACTCTGGCGAGTCGGGCTTGGCCTCCTGCGGATCCAACAAGAGGGACGCTGACGCATACGACACGTAGTAGAGGTGATCTATGCTGCGATACCCCCACCGTCGCCCCTCAGCCACCTGCGCGATCTGCTCGGGGAGAGGCTTACCCCGGTAGTCCGACGATGCCCTCAACGACCCGTCATCCTGAAGTGACGGAAAAGCTAACGTCACCGCGTGCTCGCCGATGCGCACCCGCTCGATCAAGCCCAACGCGGGTACACCCACCGGGAGCTCCCATGGGAAGTGCGCAAGTCCCGAGTACCTACGGCGTCGAGGCATGTAGCCAATTATCCACCATGTCTCTACGGCCGCCTCGGAAGATTGCCAAGTAGGTTCCGCACGGACTGGCTTCGAGGGCTCTCACACGTCGCACATCGCCTAGTTCGCCCCCCAAGGCTCCCTCGCTCGCGCGCCCGCCCTTGACCCCAGGTCACCAAGGTTCCGAGGGACTACCGTCGAGCTCCAAACCGTACATGCGAATACGACGCCACTTTTCCTCGGCAATGTGATTTTGCGCCATCTGGCGCAGAGTATACATATCGCCTGCATTAGCCGACCGTAAAGCACACTCCTCGGCAGCCACTAGATCTCCAGTCTCTTCGTGACGTCTCGCTAGGCGTGAGAGCGCTACCGTATTACCGAAATCGATAGCAAGATTACACAGTAGATCTGCTCCTTCCACATTCCCTACTTGTTCCCGATGGCGGGCCAGATCCATAAGCGGAGAGAAGTTCCCGGACTCGGCATAGAGCATGACTAGATCCTTGGCTTCCTCGCTGCGCTGGGTTGCATCGTAGAGTCTCGCCAACCGGAATGGCGCCTCCCACCTGTCATTCCTCGTGGCGAGAATATAGACAGCCTCAGCCTCTAGGAGATTCCCCTCTTCTTCACTCATCTCGCCAAGATCAATAAGAAAATGACTCAGACCCGCCTCAACTACTTTAATGAGAATTTCTCGCGCCTCCGCACGCCTTCCGCTTTCTTTGCGCATAACACCTATTGCCCCAAATGCCCATAGATCCCCCATCGTCGCTGCCCGGCAAAATATCCACTCGGCAGATTTAATATCACCCTTATCCTTCATGCTTTCCGCAATTTCCGTCATCATGTCAGCGTCATCCGACTCTGCAATCTCGGAAAGAAGATCTTCTGCCGAATCCTCATCGCCATCCTCCAGAGCCAGGCGCAGCAGGTCAGCAGTTGCATCAATGAGCCCTCCATCTGCCGCCTCCCGAAGGAGACTCCTTCCCCCCTCCCTATCGCCGGCATCCAATCGCATTTGAGCGACTTCCCAGAGAGAAACAGGGTTTTCTCCCTTTTCTAGACCCTCCCGAGCTATTCGCTCTGCCTCCGCAAAGTCTTGCAGCTTTGCTTTTGCCCGCGCCAAGTCGCGTAGCGCCCATGTGCTCCCTTGTTCAGCTGCCTGCCAAAGCAGTTCATTAGATTCATCCGAATGACCTGCCTCACCTCGCAGGTACGCGACCCACCTCAATGCAGTCACGTTTCCTCGACGGCCAGCTTCTCGGTAGAGCGCACAAGCGTGCCGAGAACGATTCCGCTCATGTGCCGCTTTAGCTATTTCTAAAACGCCTTCAATAGAGTGAAGGTCGGCAGCGCTCTCCCAGAAAGACTCGGGAGGCAGCTCGAATCGCCGGGAAATCTGTCCATAGTGATCTAGATAGTCAGCCAGACCCACAACGTCCGGAAGGGCGCCAATGTCGGTCGGATGGGGCACGGGAACGAAGGCGGAGGTAACACCCTTGATCTCCTCTCGTGCATAACTGAGGGCATTTTCGAACCAGGTTTCTGAGTGACAGGCTCCGCGCAATTCGGAATCCATATAGCCTGTCGCTGCTGCTTTGAGGAAGGCTGTCGGGATTGGCCCAGACATGCCCAAACGTCGAGCATCCATCGCAGCTGTGATTACAGCTCGCCCACTGAGAGCATCCACCCCGTCGGCGGCATCGTAGTGACTGAGTAGATCCGGTGCAGCCGCCAAGTACTGCGTGACAGAATTCGATCCACTCTGGGCTACAAGTCTCAGTGATCGGTCCATGGCCGCTATCTTCCGCAGTTGATGCTGGTCACTTGCCGAGAAGGAGGACGGCACGTCGATTAGCACACCCTGCTTCAGCAGCTCTCTCACTTGAGAATACTTATCTGCACCGCCCGGGTCGATCTTCCCTGAGGAAATAAGGCGATGGTGCAGAGTCCAAAACGTCGCAACAATAACCAGCGGACCGCCAGTCTCCAGTAGGCGACGGAGTGACATTGCAACGTCCTCGCCTCGGTCACGCAAAAGAAATTGATGAGCATCGTTCAGCCAAATAATGGTATTACGTTCCGCGGCCCCCACATCCACGGCGGCCAGTAGGCTTGCTTCATTCTTAGGAAAAATTAAATGCCAATCAGGAACGGCAGCACGGACTGCCTCATAGGCGGACCGAGTCTTACCCGTACAGGAGCCTCCTCTGATGACAATGAGCTGAGGCTCTCTACACTCTTTGGCCTTTAGTACAGCTCGCAGAAGTTCAGCATCATGCGACCGCTGCACATAGGGAGGCAGCGTAAAATCAGATGCTGCTTCCTGCGCTTCGGTTACAGCGGGATGAACCCCGAGTTGTTTCGCTGTCCAACTCTGGATAGGGCGCGGCGGATCAGGCAGTTCCCTTACTCGAGCAGCATTGTGTTCCGACAATGCGTTCTGGCCGATTTTACGTTCTTGTGCCACAGCTACAGCTCGCGACCTGCGCGCCGCCTCCGCGCGATGCAGAGTACGCCACTTATCGTCACTAAGGAGGTCCGCATAGGCGCCTAGGGAGATCTCTAAGTCGATAGCAGTTTCTCGTACAGCTTGAACAATCCGCAGAATGCCATCGATACTTTGGGGAAACTGATTTCCCCGGAGCCAATGACCGACTGTCGTTGGCGATACGTTCGCAATCCGCGCGAGTCGTCGCTCCGAGACACTTCCGTTCAGAACGGTCCTTCTGAACTCAGCCAACTGCCGTAGAGCTGCGAAGACATCGTCTTTCCCGTCCATGCCTGCCTCCCCGCACCGCCTCAAGCTGTCCAGGGTCGCGCCTGGACAGTCTGAGGGTAAGGCTGTGACCAGCTGTGGGGCACAGAAAGTGTCCAGAACCTTGCGGAAGGCAGCTGGACACCTCCATGGACGGGGAGCTTGGACCGCATCGAGCCAGCAAGGCTCCCCCAACACATCGTCATGGAGACCACTTTGCTTACTGGCCAGTTGCTGTCACTGCTCTTCTCACTCTCCCTCTCCCTGAACATCGGCCTCTGCGCGGCCATCGCTGATTCGCGAGCAGGGGGCAGCCCGGCGCACTCTCTGCTCGTGGGAGGCAGTGCAATGGGTTCTGCCATGGCTCTCTGCCTGGCAAGCGTCGCCGCGTATCGCTGAGCCTGGAGCCAGCGTACGAGCGGGCTGCGGCCGATCGCCTGACCGGCGCCCCCAGGGGAGCCAGACGGGGAGCCACATGAGGCGACTCGTACCGGATACCCATGAACTCCCACGGACCGGGCGGCAGCTCACGTACTGGTCAAACCGGGTCCCACAGGGGCCCAGCCTCAGCCCCCGGTTAGCCCTCCCTTAACTCGACCATAAAGATCGCCATCACCCCCTCTCAGCAGGCGAATTCCGGGATTTCAGCGGCTAGCTTTCTCGTCGCCGGGTCGGTTACGAACTGTCGGCGCCGCACGCAATCGGGGGGCGGCACCGGCCGTTCGCAACCGTCTCGTGTCCCCCACACACCCCCCCCCAGAACCGCCGCTGAGGAGAACCACTCATGACCGCACGTCGCAAGGTCGCCGCGATCGCCGCGATCGCCGCGATCGGGATCGCCCCGCTCGCCCTGACCGCCCTTTCGGCCGCCCCCGCCGCCGCGCACGGTTCGATGACGGACCCGGTGAGCCGTGTCTCCGCGTGCTTCCAGGAGGGTCCGGAGTCTCCGACGTCGGCGGCCTGCAAGGCGGCTGTCGCGGCCAGTGGCGCGCAGGCCTTCTACGACTGGAACGGCGTGAACATCGCCAACGCCGCGGGCAAGTCGAAGGAGATCATCCCCGACGGCAAGCTGTGCAGCGCGGGCAACGACAAGTACAAGGGTCTCGACCTGCCGCGCGCCGACTGGCCGTCCAGCAAGCTCTCCGGCGGCAACCACACCTTCCACTACAAGGGCACCGCCCCGCACAAGGGTTCCTTCGAGCTGTACATCACGAAGGACTCGTACGACCCAACCAAGCCCCTGAAGTGGTCGGACCTGGAGGAGAAGCCCTTCGTCGACGTGGCCGACCCGAAGATGGAGAACGGCGACTACGTCTTCGACGGCAAGGTCCCCGCCAAGTCGGGCCGCCACCTTATCTACTCGGTCTGGCAGCGCTCGGACTCCCCCGAGGCCTTCTACACCTGCTCCGACGTCGTCTTCGGCAAGGACAGCGGCGGCGGCACGGCGGCGGCTCCGGCCCCGGCCGCCTCCGCGCCTTCCGAGAAGGACATCGCCGCGGGCGCGGACAAGTCCACCGTCGAGCACCACGGCCACGGCGACAGCGACGCCAAGACGGGCGCCGACGCCTCCGAGGCGGCCCCGGCCGCAGGTGACGACACCGCCGCCAACCAGCCCGAGGTGAACGGCGGCGACCAGAAGCCCGTCGCGGCGGCCAACGAGAACCTCGCCGAGACCGGCGGCGACAGCACCACCCCGTACATCGCGATCGGCGGCGCCGCAGCCCTCGCCATCGGTGCCGCTGCCATGTTCGGCAC
>NZ_JBHTSF010000119.1:0-27587 GCF_042795295.1 Streptomyces sp. NPDC056486 | reverse complement strand
GGCCACGACCGCGCCGCCGGTGGTCAGCTCAGCCGGTGCTCAGCTCGCCAGAGAGGCCATCGCGGCCACCTCCCTCCGCTCGGCCTCGGCCTCGACCTCAGCCTCGGCCGGCGACCAGCCCTCCCGGTAGACGGTGTCCAGGTAGCGCTCACCGAGGTCCGGGGCGATCGCCACCGACGTCATGCCGCGCCGGCCGTGCTGCTGAAGCCACCGCTGCGCGCCGCTGATCACCGTGCCGGTCGAACCGCCGAAGAGGAATCCCCGGCTCGCCAGGGACCGGCAGGCGCGGACGGTGTCCGACTCCTCGACGTGCACCACGTCGTCGATGTACGACCTGTCGAGCATGGGCGGCGGCACGCTCGTGCCGAGCCCCGGTATCAGCCGCCGGCTCGGCGGCCCGCCGAAGCTCACCGAGCCGACGCTGTCGACGGCGACGATGCGCACCCGGCGCCTCCACTGCCAGAACCACCGGGCGCACCCCATCAGCGTCCCCGTGGTGCCCGCCCCGACGAACAGGACGTCCAGGCGCGGGAAGTGATCGGCGATGGCCGGGGCCGTGGTGCGGTAGTGCGCCTTCCAGTTGGCCTGGTTGTTGTACTGGTCGAGCCACACGTACCGGTCGTCGGCCGCGCACAGCGCCCGCACGTACGCGCGCCGCGCACCCAGCAGTCCCTCGTCCCCTGCCGGTTCCTCGATGACGTGCACGTGGCTGCCGAGCGCCTCCATGAGCCGGATCGTCGGCTGGTTGCACCGCACGTCGGTCACGCACAGGAACCGGTGGCCGCGGCTTGCCGCGATGACGCTGAGCGCCACCCCCAGGTTCCCGGACGAGGATTCGACGAGCACCGAACCGGGGCGCAGCCGGCCGTCACGCTCGGCGGCGTCCACCATTTCGTTGGCGGCCTTCAGTTTGATCGAACCGGCGAAGTTGAACCCCTCGCACTTCAAGTACAGCGGCAGCCCCAGCGCGGCCCGCAGGTCGACGTAGAGCTGTTCTTCGTTGAACCTCGCAGGATCCGAAATGACAGGCATGGTTCCCCCCTAATATGTCCCCCGTGTCCCCCCTTGCGCACCACGAATCTGCCGTCAGCCGTACCGGCTCAACTCGTGGAAAAACCCGTCGACGACGCTGAGTTCGCCTCGCCGGGCCACCTCGTCGTGGACGAAGCGGCCGACCGCGAGGTCGAGTACCCCCAGACCGAACGGCGAGAACACCACCGTGCGGTCCGCCGGTACGGCGACCCGTCCGGAAAGTACGTCCTCCAGCGTGCCGTCGATGAACTCCCGCTTGCCGGTGAGCTGTTCGGCCAGGTGCGGGGAGGTGTTCGCCTTGAGGCAGTGCTCGACGTCGTCGACGACATTGGCCGAAGCCAGCAGGATCTCGGGCGCGAGGTCGCGCAGCGAGAGGTGCAGCACCAGCGGGTGGTGGTCGAACCACGACAGGTCGTGGACGTGCGGCTCGGCGGCGATCGTCGCCACGACAAGCAGGTCGCTCTCGCGGACCAGCGTCTCGGCGGTGTCGTGCACCGTGATCCGCCCCTTGGTTCCGGCCCGCTCCAGATAGCCGCGGAACCCGGCCGCGCTGTCCGCGGACAGGTCGTGCACGCCCGTCTCGTCGAACTCCCAGCCGTTGGCGGCGAGATGAGTGTGGACGTAGCGGGCGATGAGGCCGGTGCCGAGGAAGCCGACGCGCGTCGGACGGGTCCTGTCGCGGCTCAGCCGGTCCGCGGCGAGCACTGCCGATGACGCCGTGCGGGTGGCGCTGATGACCGAGCTCTCCAGGCAGGCGTACGGGTATCCGGTGTCGGGATCGTTGAGGATGAGTACGGCCGATGCCCGGGGCAGGCCGGAGCTGGTGTTGTCGGGAAAGCTGGAGATCCACTTGAGGCCGTCCACCCGCAGCGGCCCGCCGAGCGAGGCGGGCAGCGCGATGATCCGCGCCGACGGGCGGTCGGGAAAGCGCAGGAAGTACGACGGCGGGTTCACGGTCTCGCCCGCGCCGTGCAGCCGGTACACGCCCTCGATGAGCCCGGCGATCTCTACTTCCTTCGCGTTCAGGGCCTGTTGGACCTGGCGGCCGGATATCACGGCGAAGGCCGGAGCGGTGCCGGTCATGCGCTGATCACCTCGACCGTGGGCTTGCAGTCGGCGAGCCTGACCGGATCGGCGAGTCCGGCTAGGACCTCGCGCGGGCCGTCGAAGGGCTCTCTGCTGTGCGCGGTGCGCAGGTTGTCGACGAGCAGCAGGTCGCCGGAGCGCCACGGCTCGCGGAGCGTGTGCGCGTCGTACACCTCGTTGATCGCGCGGACGACGTCCTCGCCGATCGGATCGCCGTTGCCGAAGCACGTGGTGAACGGCAGCCCGTCGGGGCCGTAGACGTCGGTGAGGTACTCGCGCACCTCGGCGTCCATCGTCCACTCGCTGAGAAAGGCGATCTGGTTGAACCAGAGGCGGCGTCCGCCGACCGGGTGGTGGATCACGGCGCTGCGGCGCTGGCGGGTACGGAGCGAGCCGTCGGACTGCCACTCGAAGTCGATGGCGTGGGCACGGCAGTACTCGGAGACGGCGTCGCGGTCGTCGGTGCCGAACGCCTCGGCGGCCGACGCCCCGATCTCGTCGTGGTACGACCGTGCGAGGATCCAGCCCTCCTTCTCGAACCGCTCGGTCAGCTCGGCGGGCAGCGCGTCCAGGACGGCCACCCCGTCGGCGACGCCGGTCGCCCCGCCGGAGGCGGGCGCCTCAAGGCAGGCGAACAGGAGCATGCCGGGGAACTCCAGGGCGTAGCTCATCTCATGGTGCATACACATCTGCTGGTTCGGCGGCCACTTGGTGGACGAGTACACGCCCTCCGTGTAGTTGCGCCGGGGCGCGAACGGCTCCTGGTCGGGCATCAGGGAGTGGGAGAGCCGCCGGAAGACGGCTGCCGCTGCGCCGGGTTCGGCGAGGCCGAGACCGCGGACCAGGACAGAACCGTGGGCGGCGACGGTGGCCCGCAGCGCGTCGTGGTGCTCGGCAGCCCAGCCCTCCGGGTCACCGCCGGTGGCGGCGCTCAGCAGGGGTGGGCTGCCCGGTACGAGCACGATGTCGTCGGGTAGCGGGGACGGAGTCGAGCGGTGCATCAAGTGTTCCCTTCTTTTCATCGGCGCTGAGCGGTAGTCCGGTCGATCAGTCCCGCGAGATCCGCGAGGACCGGATGGTCGATGACGTCCTTGAGGGTGATCACCCGATCCAGGGCGATCACGAGCTTCACGGCGGAGAGCGAGGAGCCGCCGAGGTCGAAGAAGTGGTCGTTTCGGCCGATCCGGTCGGCGGGGACGCCGAGCACGTCGGCCCAGGCGGCGGCGATCCTGCGCTCGACGTCCGTACGGGGCAGGTCGGTGCCGCCGGCGAGCTGCTCGGCGAGCGCGGTGAGCGCCCGGCGGTCAATCTTGCCGTTGGCGGTCAGCGGCAGCCGCTCGCGCCAGTGCACGACGGCCGGGACCATGTAGGCGGGCAGCGACGCGGCCACCCGCTCCCGCACGACCCCCGCGTCCACCGGCCGCGGTCCTGCGCAGAACGCGGCGAGCTGCGTGCCCCGTACGACGATCACCGCGCCGTCGCGGACGCCGTCCACGCGAAGGAGCGCGTTCTCGATCTCGCCGATCTCGACGCGGAACCCGCGGATCTTCACCTGGCCGTCCCTGCGGCCCAGGAACTCCAGCTTCCCGTCGGGCAGCCAGCGTCCGTGGTCACCGCTGCGGTAGAGCCGCTCGCCCGGCCGGTAGGGGTCCTCACCGAACGCCGCCTTGGTGCGCTCGGGGTCATTCACGTAGCCGCGCCCGACGCAGACCCCCGAGAAGACGATCTCGCCGGGCGCCCCGAGCGGCACGGGCACCAGGTCCTCGTCGACGACGTAGATCCGTACGTTGGCGACGGGCCTGCCGAGCGGCACCCGGTCGTGTTCCGGCACCCGGTCCATGACCTCGTGGTTGGTGTCGTCGGACGTCTCGGTGAGACCGTAGGCATTGACGAGCCGGACCCCGGGCCGTGCCGCGAACCAGCGCCGCACCAGCTCCTTCTTCACCGCCTCGCCGGTCACCGACACGCAGTGCAGGTCGGGCAGTTCGCGGGGCCGCGCGTCCAGTTCGGCCAGGACGGCCTCCAGGTACGACGGCACCACCTGGAGCACATTGACCCGGCCGCGCTCGACGGTGTCCACGAAGCGCGGCACGTCCAGGATCGCGTCCTGCTCCACAAGCAGCGTCCGTCCGCCCACGAGCAGTGCGGAGAGCAGCTGCCACAGGGAGATGTCGAAGCACTGGGGCGCGGTCTGCGCCACCACTTGACCTGTGCCGATGCCGAGGTCGTCGAGTTTGGCGAGTACGTGGTTCAGGAACCCCGCGTGCTCGCACATCGCGCCCTTGGGCTCGCCGGTGGAGCCGGACGTGAAGTAGATGTAGGCGAGCTGGTCCGCCGCGACGGGCACGCCGAGATCGCCGTCCGCATGGCCCTCGGCGCAGGCCGTTGCCACGGAGAGGGTGTCACCGGGGAGGGCGCTACCTGGGAGGGCGCGGCCCTCATCGGCGATGACGAGGTCGCAGTCCGCCCGGGCGAGCGTCGTCGCGATGCGGGCTGCGGGGAAGTGCGGCTCGACGGGCAGATACACACCGCCCGCCTTCAGGACACCGAGGACGGCGGCCATCCACTCCATGGTCCGCTCGCTCACCACCGCGACGACGCCCTCGGGCCGCAGCCCGCGCGCGATCAGCGCCCGGCCGATCTGATTGGCCCGGGAGTTGAGCTCCCCGTACGTCCACTGCCCGTCCCGCGCGACGACGGCCACCGCATCCGGGTGAGCAGCCGCCTGCTCCTCGAACAGCTCGTGCACGCGCCGGTCGGGCAGCGCACGGTGCGGTCCCGCCAACTCCGTCAGCTGAAACCGGAGTTCGGCCTCGGAAAGCAGGCTCCGGCGGCCGGGGTCGGTGAGCGCGGCCAGGTGGTAGCCGGCGATCCGGCCCGCGGCCTCGCGGTCGAGGACGTCCGTGCGGTAGCGCAGCCGCAGGACGCGGCCCGTGACGCTCACCGCGAGCGCGGTGTCGTCGCGCTCGGCGGACAGCTCGGCGAGCACGCGCTCGTGCGCGGCATCCAGGGCGGATGGTGAGGCCAACAGGCCCTCGGGAAGCGGTATTTCGTACTCCGCCGTACCCGGACGCGGGATGCGCGTCCACTGCGGGATCGTGGTCATGGCCCTACCTCCCTACCGCCGGATTGCCGCCCCACCGCGCCCGTGGGGGCACCTGTTCGCCCTTCATCAGGAAGGAGTCGGGGGCGAGTACCGAGCCCTCGCCCAGCGTCACGCCGTAGTGCACCAGCGCTCCGGTGCCGAGCGTGCAGCCCGCGCCGATGGCGATGCGGTCGGACTTGAAGGTGCCGTCCTCCTGCGAGTGGGCCTGCACCTTGGTGTGCGCTGCGAGGGTGACGTCGTCGCCGATCGTCACCAGCGTGCGCTCGGTGATGGAGACACCGTCGTCGAAGACCCGGCGGCCGAGCCGTACGCCGAGCAGCCGCCACACCACGTTCTTGAACGGTGTCCCGTTGAACACCACGAGGTGGTTGTCGGGCACCTTCCACAGCCGCTCGTGCCACCGGAAGTACGGGTCGTAGATCGAGCACAGCTGCGGAACGAGCGGCCGGAAGCGGCAGATCAGCCGCTCGATCAGGATGTAGTACCCGGTGCTGAACGCCAGACCGACGACCATGGAGGCGCCGATGAGGAGCCCGCCCGCCACGTCGTACAGGTCGAAGGCGGTGAACGCGATCGCCGTCAGCGCGAACCAGTGCAGCCACCGCAGGAACAGGTGCAGCGCCATCGAGCGCAGGTTGTAGCGGTTCTTCGCGGACAGCCTGCGGTGCAGCTCGGCGCCTTCGCGCAGATGGTCGAAGCGGGTGTCGCGCTCCACGGTGCGCGGAATCTCGAAGGGCGGCGAGCCGAGCAGCCCCACGCCCTCGCGGACCGGCCCCTCCAGCGGGATCATCACCTTCGTCGCGAGCAGGCAGTTCTCGCCGGTGCGGCCGCCCGCCGGGTAGGCGATGTGGTTGCCCAGGAAGTTGTGCGGCCCGATCGACGCGCGCGCGACGCGGAACGAGGTCGCGGAGAAGTCGGCGTTCATGATCGAAAGACCGTCGGCGACCATCGTGCCGCTGCCGACCTTGGCCAGGTACGGCGACTCGTGCTGCACCTCGGTGCCGAAGTTGGAGCCGGTCTGCTCCACCTGCGAGAGGTCGTACCCGATGGCCCGCAGGTAGGGAACGATGTACGAGCTGTCGCCGCACAGCCACTTGAAGAACTTGATGTTGGTCATCCGGGCGATCGAGCGCTGCACCGAGTAGTGCAGGCCGTACAGCGGATAGGTGCGGTCCGGGCGCAGTATCGGCCGCAGCACGCGCGGCACCAGGGACACGGCGGCGAGGCCGATGAGAAGGAACGCCAGGAATCCGGCGATCGACAGAACGAGCGCCTCGGCGTAGAACGTCGGCGAGGCCAGGTCATGGCTGTCAGGCTCGACCAGCACGTCGAGCGCGGGTGCTTCGGTGAGCAGCAGTTCGGTCCCGCCGATCGCGAGCGGCAGGACGACGAGGAGCGCCTGGAGCAGCCCGCCCACCGCGAACAGGGCCCGGCGCGGGTTGGAGCAGACGGCTGCCGGTACCCGTACGTAGTCGACGCCGGTGCGCTCGGCGGGGGAGCCGTGCCAGTGCTGCCCGGCGGGCACCGCGGCGCCGTCGTACAGCGCCGACGCGTGGCCCAGCTGGGCGCCGTCCCCCATCGACGTACCGATGTCGAGGACCGTTTTCTCGCCGACGAAGACGTCCCGGCCCAGGGTGACAGGACCCGTGCGGATGACACCGGCGTGGGACCGGTAGCCCAGGAAGTAGGCCTCCTTGCGGATCACGGTGCCCCCGCCGATCGTCAGCAGGTCGGTGCAGACCGGGACGGAGTGGGAGAGGATCGTGACCCCCGGCCCGATCCGCGCGCCGAGCAGCCGCAGGTACAGCACGTAGACCGGGTTGCCGACGAACAGTGCCATCGGGTTCGCGTGCAGCAGCGACTTCACCAGCCAGAAGCGGAAGTAGGCGAGGCTCCACACCGGGAACTCGGTCTCCCACCAGCGGCCGACGAGCAGCCACTTCGCCGCCACGGGCACGATGCACGCGCCGAGGAACACCGCTGCGCCGAACAGCGCCGAGCGCGCGTAGACATCGGCGAAGCCGGCGCCCGCGAAGACCCACTCGAAACCCCGGGCGGTGATCATCCCGGCCCCCGCGCAGTACAGGGCGAAGACGAGCAACTGCAGTGCCCCGCACACGACATAGCGGGGTGTACTGCCGGGTGGCGGAGGCGGCTCGGGCTCGAACACTTTCACGACCGGCGCATCGTCGATGGCGGCGGCCAACTTGCGGATCGTCGGGTAGCCGTAAACATCCTTCATCGATACCGCCGGCAGGTCCGCGTGTTTGCGTACCCGGGCACAAAAGTGGGCCATGACAAGTGAGTTGGCGCACAGATCGTCGAAGAAGTGGCTGTCGGGCGGAACATGGTCCACCCGTGCGACACCGGCCAGGACTTCGGCGAGAACGCGTTCGGTGCCGTTCGGCACATGAACTCCTCGTACTGTTACTCGTGTTTCGCGCTTTTTCTGGAATTCCGGAACGAGCGCGAATTGAGTGTGGGTTGGATGTGTTGCGAGCGCGAGGAGCAACGCGGATGAAGCAGGTCAGGGATGATGGCCCCGAATGTTCCCCCGTTGTAAGTCCCCCCGGACTGTGCGCTGCCGGTCGGTGTTCGGTATGCGCACTGAATACGATCGGGATTCTTTCGGGTGATTCATGAACGCTTCAAGTCCGTTTCGAGCATTGGCCATTTCCGACGGCCTTCAAATGACGCGCTCATGACCGCTTTTGCGGCGGGCCGGACGCCGTGCCTGGGAACTCACCGGAAGGACAGTGCACTTACCAGTGCCGCTTCCGCTTTCCGCTACCGCGTTATCCGGTCAGCGCGGCCATGACATAAATGGGAGAGATTTTCTTTCGCGAAGCCCCTCCTGGGTTGCCGCACCATTTCTGTCGCATTGCGCGACCGGACGGCACCGCTGGGAACAGTGGGCCGCGGCCGCAGCCGTCCGCCCGACTCCACCGGGCCCGCGTTCTCCACCGGAACGACTCAAAGCGCGGGACGGCCTGGCTGTTACTGAAGGAAACCGTCAACTCACGCGCCATCAAGGGCAGTCGGCCGCCCAACCCGATCGCGCCGGCATGAACGCGCCGGGGACGTCGGCAGGCGGTGGAGGTACACAGCCGCGTCAGACGGCCGCGGCAGGGCGGCAGGGCGGGCGAGCGGGGCGAGCGAGCGGGCCGAGCAGGGCGAGCAGGCCGGGCAGGGCTGCAGGCCGAGCAGGGCTGCAGGCCGAGCAGGCCGAGCAGGTAAGCCGGGTAAGCCGTCAGCGTCCCAGCAGCAGCCGCGCGACCGCCAGGTCCTCCTCGTCGAGCGAGCGCCCGTCCTCGATCTCCCACAACGCGTTCTGCAGCACCCGCCCCAGCGTCCAGGCCTTCGCCCGCTCCCGGTCGAGCCCAAGCACCTCACTCATCGCGTCGAACCGCCACAGCACGTCATCGACGTCGAAACGGTTGTTGAGCGCGGGCCACAGGTCGAACCCGGGATCCCCGGCCAACGGCTTGGGGTCGATGGCGAGCCACGGCTCGCGCTCGGCGGCGAGGACGTTCTCGAAGTGCAGGTCCCAGTGCAGCAGCCGGTCACCGGGCTCCCCCATGACCTCTCGCACCGCGCCCCCGCACCGCTCCACGATCGCCCGCTCCACCGGATCGGAGATCGCCCTCAGCGCCCCCGGCAGATCGTCGACCATCTCCCCCGCGATGTCCCCGAGCCGCCGCATCCCCTCCGGCGCGGCCACCGCGGTGAGCCGCGCGAGCAGCTCGGCGATGACGAGCACGGCCTTCCGCGTGTCCGTCATCGTCGACAGCATCCGCCCCGAGTTCAGCCGTTCGAGCAGCATCGTGCCGGTGCCGTCGTCGTGATCCAGCAACCGCACGGCCCCGTCGCCGTCCCACACCCGAAGCCCGACGGGCTCCCCCTCGGTCTCCTCGTCGAGGAGCTGGAACTTCACCGCGGCGGGAGTGCCGTCCCGCCGCACCACGGGCAGCACGAGCGCGGCCATGCCGTGCATCGAAGGCCCGTCGACCGTCAACTCCCACCGCTCGACGAACTCCGCCACGCGCGCGGGCAGCGCCGCGATGAAGGCACGGCCCGGCTCCCCCGCGTACGCGTACTGCGACTCGATCAGCCCGTCCGGAATGCGAATGTCGATCACGCCCGCGACGCTACCGGCATGGGTGAATCGCGGCATGGGGATTATTCGGGCCACGAGAGCCGCGAGCGCCACGAGGGCCACGAGCGCCGCGATCCAGGCCGTCCGGAACTACATCCGCAGCGCCCCCGGCACGTACATCTGGCTCGCGATCCTCTTCGTCACCACAGTCGCGATGCACCACATGTCACCTGAGTTCGGACACGACTTCCTGCGCCAGCGCTCCACGAACATCCACGAACTGTCGCAGAACCCCGTCCGCGTCCTGGTCTCCAGCGCGTTCTGGATCGACGGCGGCGGCTGGCTCCCGTACGCCGTGCTCTACACCGTCTTCCACGCCACCGCCGAACACCGGCTCGGCACGGCGCGCTGGCTCGCGGTGGCCGCGGGCGCGCACGTCATGGCCACCCTCATCAGCGAAGGCGTCCTCGCGCTCGCGATCCACCACGGTGCCGCGCCTACGTCCTCGGTCAAGACCCTGGACGTGGGCGTGAGTTACGCGCTCGCGGGCGTGGTCGCGACCCTCACCTACTGGATCCCCTCGCCCTGGAGATACGCGTACCTCCTGATCGTCCTCGCCGTGTACGGCACCCCGCTGATCACCGGCAGGACCTTCACCGACCTGGGCCACTTCACATCGGTCCTGATCGGCCTCGCCTGCTACCCGCTGACACGAAGCGCCGTACGCCCGGCGCCGAAGAAACGGGCGGTCAGGAAATCCCGGACGCCTTGAGCTCCTTGGCGAACGTGTCCTGGTCGAACAGCGACTGGCTGTCCGCCTTCTTGCCGTCGATGACGACGGTGGGCGTGCCCTGCATACCGTCATCGGTGAAAGCCTGCATGGCCTCACCGACCCACTTCTTGTACGTCCCCTTCTGCACGGCCTTGTCGAACTCGGCGCCCCGAAGCCCCTCCACCTTGTCGGCGATCTTCAACAGGAAGGCGGGCGTGTACGCGTCCTCGGTCTCCTCCGCGGCCTGGTTGGCGAAGACCGCGGCGTGGAACTGCGGGAACTTGCCCGCATCGACCGAGGCCCGCAGCGCGTTCGCCGCGTTGACCGAACCGCTGCCGCCGAGGTTGTTGTCGAGGAACGAGGCGAGCGTGTACTCGACCTTCACCTTGCCCTCGGCCACCGGCTTCACCAGGGCCTGCGCACCGGAATCCTCGAACTTCTTGCAGATCGGGCAGCGCGCGTCCTCGTACAGCTTGACCGTGTGCCCGGCCTTCGGGTCGCCGACCGTGATCACGCCGCCCTTCACCGTGGCGGGCGTCTTCGCGAGCGCGTCGGTACCGGCCGGCGGCTCCTTCGCCTCGGCACCACCGGCGGACCCGGAATCGGCGGCAGACGCCGACGCGGAGTCCGACGGCTTGTCGTCGCCCCCGCCCGTGAGGTCATCGGGCCCACAGGCGGCTGCGCCCCCGGCGAGAAGTGCGGTGGCGGCCACCGCGGCGACGATGCGCCCGGCCTTGCGTACGGCCATCTGAACAGTCCTCCAGGATCAAGGCACATGACACTGAGCCACGCACCGGATCAACGTATCGGACCCCCCACCCCGAAACCGCACACCACGGCCCTCCCCAAAGCCCTCCCCAAAGCCCCCACCAGCGCAGTAACGTCCGGCCCATGAGCAGCACGATCAACGGCGGCATCTCGTACTGGTACGCGGACCACGGCACCCCGGCCCCCCGTGACCCCCTGCCGGGCGACGAGAGTGCCGACGTCTGCATAGTCGGCGGCGGCTACACGGGCCTGTGGACCGCGTACTACCTGAAGAAGGCCGCCCCCTTCCTCCGCATCACCGTCCTGGAACAGAAGTTCTGCGGCTACGGAGCCTCAGGCCGCAACGGCGGCTGGCTCTACAACGGCATCGCGGGCCGCGACCGCTACGCCCGCCTCCACGGCAAGGAAGCGGCGATCCGCCTCCAGGAGGCAATGAACGACACGGTCGACGAGGTGATCCGGACCGCCGCCGAAGAACAGATCGACGCGGACATCCACCACGGCGGCGTACTCGAAGTGGCGTACACACCAGCCCAGTTGGCGCGCCTCAAGGAATTCCACGCCACAGAACTCGCGTACGGCGAGAAGGACCGCACCCTGCAAGGCGCCCGCGAGACGGCCGACCGGATCCGCGTATCCGGCGCCGTCGGCTCCACCTGGACCCCGCACGGCGCGCGCCTCCACCCGGTGAAACTGGTGAAGGGCCTCGCGACGGCCGTCGAGGCACTCGGCGTGACGATCCACGAATCGACCCCGGTCACGGAGATCAAGCCGAAACACGCGATCACCCCGTACGGCACGGTCCGCGCCCCCTACATCCTGCGCTGCACGGAGGGCTTCACGGCCTCCCTCAAGGGCCAACGCCGCACCTGGCTCCCCATGAACTCCTCAATGATCGCGACGGAACCCCTGACGGCCGCCCAATGGGAGTCGATCGGCTGGGAGGGCCGCGAAACGCTCGGCGACATGGCGCACGCGTACATGTACGCCCAACGCACCGCGGACGGCCGCATCGCGCTGGGCGGCCGCGGAGTCCCCTACCGCTTCGGCTCGAAGACGGACAATGACGGCCGCACCCAGCCCGCCACGATCGAAGCCCTGCGCGAGATCCTGACCCGCTTCTTCCCCCAACTGGCCGGAGTACAGGTGGCCCACGCCTGGTCCGGCGTCCTCGGCGTCCCCCGCGACTGGTGCGCCACGGTCACCCTGGACCGCGCGACGGGCCTCGGCTGGGCGGGCGGCTACGTCGGCTCGGGCGTGGCCACCGCCAACCTCGCGGCCCGCACCCTGCGCGACCTGGTCCAACAGGACTCGGGCCAGGCAGGCCCCACGGACCTCACCACCCTCCCCTGGGTCAACCACAAGGTCCGCAAGTGGGAACCCGAACCGTTCCGCTGGCTCGGCGTCCACGGCATGTACGCGACGTACAACGCGGCCGACCGCCGCGAACTGACCACCCACACGGCGACTTCGTCCCGCATGGCCCAGTGGGCGGACAAGGTGGCAGGCCGCCACTGACCCACCTCAGCAGCCCCTCCAGCACGGGTTGTCACACCCTTGTGCCAAGATCACCCGATCATTCACTCAGCCTGGGGGGGCTCAATGCCTGAACCACGTCCTTCTGCGAGACCCGCAAGACGTACAAGACCCGCGAGACCCGATAGACCCGATAGACCCGCGGCTTCCGCCGCGCTCCTTCTCGCCCTGACCGCACTCCTTGCCCTGCTCGTGCCTTCCGCACTGCCGGCCACGGCCGCCCACGCCGCCGAACCGGACTGCGCACCGCTGGCCCTCGCGCCGTTCGGCGATCCGGGCGCCGCACTCGGCAAGACCACCGTCGCACCCGACGCGACGACCTGTTACACCTTCACCACCACCGAGACCGGCATCCACCTGGTCTCTTTCGACGACTCCAGCAACGAAGCACACACCGAGGTCTACAACGGCGACACCCGACTCGACTGCTACGACACCGAGTACAGGGTCGACGGCTGGTGCGACCTCTCCGAGACGGGCACCTACACCCTGAAGGTCGTCAACGACGGCTGGGAGGACGCCGACGTCGCGGTCACCGTCATACCACTCGGAAGCGACCGCGGCTGCGCCCCGAAGACCGGCACCGACTGGGACGAGCCGACACCGACGCGCACATCCACCGGCCCCGCCGAGATCGGCTGCCAGCCCTTCGACGCCGAGCCCGGCGACCGCATCCGGCTCACCCGCGGCACCAAGGCCTACGGCGAGTCCATCGCCTGGATCACCGACGCCACCGGCGCCCGGATCTGCCCCCGCTTCCCCGAGGACGGCGAAGACAGCTGCGTCCTGCCCGGCAAGGGCCCCTACCGCGCCCTCTCCCGCGTCACGTACGCCGAGAAGGGCTTCCCCGCCGAGTACGGGGTCACGGCACGCCGCCTGAACGATCCCCAGGGCTGCCCGTCCTCCCCGATCCGCCCCTACGGCCCGCTGACCGCACAGGACTTGACCACCACACCCTGCTTCACGGTCACCGCGGAGAAGGCGGGCAAGTACCGCCTCGACTCCGTCGACAAGGACGGCGAGACCGGCCCGGTCCGCGTACACGACCGCTCCGGCAAAACCGTCTGCCGCGACACCGAGCAGCCCTGCCGACTGCCCTCCGCGGGCACCTACACCGCCTTCCTCGACGGCTCGTCCCCCTTCCACGACACCTCGCGCGGTCTGATCGTCCTCGACCGGGGCTCCGACAGCGGCTGCGTGAAGAGTGAAATGGGCGCCCACAAGGGCGAGTTGAGTACGGCAGGACAGTACGACTGCCTGAACCTCCCCGCGCCCAAGGACTCCCGGATCGCGGCGCTCACCCCGCTGGGCACCTCCGGGGTCGACGCCGACGTGGAGGTCCTCGACAGCGAAGGCACCGAGCAGTGCGACGCGGAGAAGCTCGCCGCGGGCGACTGCGCACTCACCGGCGCCGCGCCCTACCGCGCCCTCGTCCACGCCGACGGCAGCCCCCGCACCGGCCCGTACACGGTCGCCGTCCACCGCACGGACGCGGCGAACGACTGCCCCGTCCTGCCCGCGGGCAGCTTCGCCGCCGACGGAGCCAAGGCCGCCTTCTCCACCGGGAACGGCGTCTTCTCCCGCTGCCTGACCATCCCGGCGGACGCACACACCTCGGCCGAGGCCCTGCAACTCGTCGCCACCTCCGGTGACGTACCCGCCAAGTTCTCCGTGCTCGACGCCACCGGCAAACGCGTCTGCGACCGCAGCGTCACCACCAACGGCTGGACGCTCTGCACGCTGACCCCGGGCAAGGCCCACACCGTCCTGGTCACCGGCCGCGACCAGGCGGCCGACTACACCCTGACGCGGCGCGACGTGACGTCGACGGCATCGTCCGCGGGCTGCGCGAAGACGGCGGCCGCGAAGGTCGGCGGGCCCTCCGTCAAGGGCACGTACGGCGCTCCCGGCTCCCTGCGCTGCCACCAGGTCACCACCGCGTCCGCCGACGACGTCCTGCACCTCGACGTACGGGACGCCCTCGGCACCGCCAACATCACCGTCCTGGGCGACGACGGCAAGACCGACTGCACCTCGCGCAACCGCGCCTGCGCGGCCACCGGAAGCACCACCCACCAAGTCCTCGTCCAGGTGCCGACCCACCTCAAGGCAGCGCCCGAGTACCGCCTCGACGCCCTGCGCATCGCCACCGCCGAAGGCCCTGCCGCCGAATGCGCCAAGGTCCCCTCGATCGCCTACGGCTACGGACCGATCACCGGCACCCTCGACGAGTCCCGCACCGCGGTGTGCGCAGCCCTGCCCACCTACTACGGCGATCACTTCGACGCCGAGATCACCGACACCACCGGCGCCGACACGACAGCGGTCCCCGCGCTCTACAACAGCTCATGGACCAACGGCTGCTCCCTGGCCGTGGGGGCGGGCTACCGCTGCGGCATCAACGAGTCGCCCTCGACCCCGCGCAAGCCCTCCGTCCTCGTCCTCGGCCTCCCGGAGAAGGCCTCCGGCACGTCGTACCGCGCCACGCTGAAGTGCTCTTCCGCGCGCTGCGGCGACGAGAAGGTCACCGCCACCGGCCTGACACCCACGACGGCCCCCGGCGACACCAAGCCCACGCTCACGGTGACGGGCACCGCCCTCCCCGCGGACGCCACGGTCCGGCTGTATCAGGCGGGCAAGACCCTCACAGCGAAAACGGACTCGGTGTCGGCCGACAACCGCACGCTGAAGGCGACGCTCGACCTGACGGGCATCCCCGCGGGCACCTGGAACGTCAGCGTGCTCGCGGGCGGCCGGGAGTTCGGGCAGGGCTCCTTCACCGTGACCGAGCCGAATCCGCGCAACACCACCGCCCCCAAGGTGACGGGAACGGCCGCGGTCGGCTCCAAGGTCACGGCCGACCCCGGAAGCTGGACGGCCACCCCCTCCTCATACACGTACCAATGGAGGGCGAACGGCGAGGCGATCACCGACGCCACGGCCTCGACGTACAAGATCCCAGCAGCGCACCTGAACAAGAAGCTGTCCGTCACGGTCACCGCCCACAAGGCGGGCCACGAGGACGCCACCGCGACATCCTCGACGGTCACGGTAGCCAAGGGCGCCGCGCCCAAGGCATCAGCGAAGCCGACGATCAGCGGCACCGCCAAGGTCGGCAAGACCCTCAAGGCCGCGAAGGGCACCTGGTCGCCCGCCCCGGGCTCGTACTCCTACCAGTGGTACGCAAACGGAACGAAGATCACCGGCGCGACCAAGACCACGCTGCCCCTGAAGTCCGCCCAGCGAGGCAAAAAGATCACAGTCAAGGTGACGGCCCACCGCACCGGCCACACCAACGGAACAGCAACAAGCAAGGCAACCGGAACGATCACGTCCTAGCCAGAATCACCACACCCCCGGAAACAACGAAGGCCCCAGGACACCTCTCCGGCGTCCTGGGGCCTTCGCCTGCTGCCCCGGAAGCTAGGTGTGCCGGAGGGTGAGGCAGGGGCCGCTGGTCGGACGAGGGCACCTCGGGACGTGAAGAAGCCCAGGTCAATATCTCTCTGACCTGGGCTTTCGAGCCCCCTGTCGGAATCGAACCGACGACCTGATCATTACAAGTGAACCGCTCTGGCCAACTGAGCTAAGGGGGCATCGCTCACAGCGCAAGACCACGCCCGAGGCGCTCCCACTGTACACAGCGCATATTTCTCGAAGCGACAGAGTTAGCCTCCACCTCGCCGATCAGGTCCGCTGGCCGCGTAGGTGCGGCTGGTGCGGTACGGACCGACGGGCCGTCGGCCGGAATGCCTGTGGAGCTCGTGTAAGACCGTGCGCGACGGCGGGGCAGCCCGTTGTCCGTCGGCTGTGGGCCGTGAAGCAGGAAGCCTTGAGATGAGGTCGGAAATCACGTGTTCTGCCCCCTCTCTCAAAGCAGAGCCAAAAGTTCGTTGCTCTGCCTCGTTCAAGACACGGGCCGAAAGGCAACCGCTCTGCCCTCGTCGAAAATTTCCTCGAAGGTCGCAGCTCCCCGGCTACTGACAGACGTATGACCTCCGGGGTACGGTCACGAGCAGTTCACCCAGGTGGACTACACCACTCCTCTCTTTACAACGGATCGTCCGGCACGTTCCTGCCGGTGAAGGGGGCCCTCACCATGGCCACTGTTTCGTTCGACAAGGCGACCCGCATCTACCCGGGTGGCGACAAGCCCGCCGTCGATCAGCTTGAGCTCGATGTCGCGGACGGCGAATTCCTCGTACTCGTCGGTCCTTCCGGCTGTGGCAAGTCCACCTCGCTCCGCATGCTCGCGGGGCTCGAGGACGTGAACGCCGGCGCCATCCGCATCGGTGACCGCGACGTCACGCACCTGCCGCCCAAGGACCGGGACATCGCCATGGTGTTCCAGAACTACGCGCTCTACCCGCACATGACCGTCGCCGACAACATGGGCTTCGCCCTGAAGATCGCCGGCGTGAACAAGGCCGAGATCCGCCAGAAGGTCGAGGACGCGGCGAAGATCCTCGACCTCACGGACTACCTGGCCCGCAAGCCGAAGGCCCTCTCCGGTGGTCAGCGCCAGCGTGTCGCCATGGGTCGTGCCATCGTGCGTGAGCCCCAGGTCTTCCTCATGGACGAGCCGCTTTCGAACCTCGACGCCAAGCTGCGTGTCTCGACGCGTACGCAGATCGCCAGCCTTCAGCGGCGCCTCGGCATCACCACCGTGTACGTCACCCACGACCAGGTCGAGGCCATGACGATGGGCGACCGCGTGGCCGTCCTGAAGGACGGTCTGCTCCAGCAGGTCGACTCGCCGCGCAACATGTACGACCGCCCCAACAACCTCTTCGTCGCGGGCTTCATCGGCTCCCCCGCCATGAACCTCGTCGAGGTCCCGATCACCGACGGCGGCGTGAAGTTCGGCAACTCCGTCGTGCCGGTCAACCGCGAGGCGCTGTCCGCCGCGGCCGACAAGGGCGACCGCACGGTCACGGTCGGCGTCCGTCCGGAGCACTTCGACATCGTCGAGCAGGACGGTTCCACCGCGAAGTCCCTCACCAAGGAGACCGAGGACGCCCCGGCGGGCCTCGCCGTCTCGGTGAACGTCGTCGAGGAGCTCGGCGCCGACGGCTACGTCTACGGCTCCGCCGAGGTCGGCGGCGAGCACAAGGACCTCGTGGTCCGCGTGAACGGCCGCAAGGTCCCGGAGAAGGGCACGCAGCTGCACGTCGTGCCGCGCCCGGGCGAGATCCACGTGTTCTCGACGTCGACGGGTGAGCGCCTCACCGACTGACGAGACGCCTGACGGGACGCCTGACGGGACGGCTGCCGAGACGGCTGACGGACGGCTCACCAGCATGCGAAGGGCCCCGCACCTCGGTGCGGGGCCCTTCGCGTGCGCCCACGTTGTCGACAAATACCCCGGCACACCGGTCATTTCGCTCCGCCCCCGTCAACACCGCTCCAGAAAAACCTCATTCTCCGTCGCTCGACCGAGTGACTAAATGTCGCCAAATCATCACCGACCGCTACGCTCACTCGCGTGACGCACTCCGCCAACTACACCCAGAAGCCGCGCCGAGCCCATCGAGGCCCCGCCCGTCGCATCGGCCGCACGCTCGCCCTCGTCCTGCCCGTGATGCTGGTGCTCTCCGGGACCCTCGCGGTCACCAGCGTCAACTGGTCCGGGAACTCCTCGGATTCGATGCTCACCGCATCCGCCGATGATCTTTCCGTACCGGCCAAGTCCCGCGCCCCGCAGGATCTCCTGCGCGACCGGCTCCTCCTGGAACTCCAGGAGAGGAACCCGGGTGTGGCGCTCACCCACCTCCAGCAGGAGGTGAACCGCCATCCGTCCCTCGCCAGGCACTGCGTCTCCATCGCCCGTGCCCTCGGCCGCGCAGCCGCCCAGAAGTACGGACCGACCCGTGCCCAGAGGTATTCGCGTCCGGTCTGCGACACATCCTTCGCAACGGGCGTCGCCGCCCATCAGAACGGCTGATCGGGGCGGCACGTAGGGTTTCCGGCATGACCGGCGACCCCAACGCTCACCAGCCCACGCAGGCCGTCGTCCTGGCCGGCGGCCAGGGCTCGCGCCTCCGTCCGTACACCGATGACCGGCCCAAGCCGATGGTCGAGATCCCTGGCACAGGGACCCCGATCATCGGCCATCAGCTTTCCTGGCTGGCCGCCGAGGGAGTGACGGACGCGGTCGTTTCCTGCGGCCACCTCGCCGAAGTGCTCCAGGAGTGGCTGGAGTCGGCCGATCTCCCCCTGAACGTCACCACGGTGGTCGAGAACGAGCCCCTGGGACGCGGCGGCGGCCTCAAGTACGCCGCCCGCCACCTCCCGCACGCGGACCGCCCCTGGTACGCGACGAACGGCGACATCTGGACCCGCTTCTCGCTGCGCGACATGGCGGCCTTCCACGCCGAGCGCGACGCCACCGCGACCCTCGCCCTGGCCCGGCCCCGCATCCCGTGGGGCGCCGTCGAGACGGACGCGTTCGGCCACATCACGGACTTCATCGAGTCCCCGCCGTCCCCGTATCTGATCAACGCGGGTGTGTACGTCTTCTCCTCGGCCTTCGCGGCGCTCCTCCCTGACCGCGGTGACCATGAGCGCACCACGTTCCCGCGCCTGGCCCGTGAGAAGAGCCTGGCGGGCTTCCCGCTGCCGCAGGGCGCCTACTGGCGCGCGATCGACACGGCCAAGGACCTGACGGAAGCGGCCAAGGAGCTCGCGGCACAGACCGGTTGAGGGTTCCCTCGTCTCATACGCCGATGGGCCCCGCACAGAGTTTCTGTGCGGGGCCCATTCCTCGTACGCTCAGCCGCCCCCGAGCAGCCCTCCCACGAGGCGGCTGTTGCCGCCCGTGCTGCCGCCGCTGCCGCCGCCCGTGCCGCCCTCGGGCGCACCGCCGCCGCTGCTGCCGCCGCTGGACGTGGGTCCTGCGGTGGCCGAGGCCGGAGGCTGCTGGGGAGACGACTGCTGGGGTGGGGCCTGACCGGTGCCCTGCGTCTGGCTGGGCTGCTGCCCCTGGCTGGTGCCCGCGGTGGTGGTCTCGGGTGCCGCGCCCGGGGTGGCCGCGCCTGCCGCGCCCTGCGTGGGGCTCGCGGAACTGCCCTGGGTCGGCGCCTGGGACCCGGAGGTCGTGGGGCTCTGCGACTGGCCCTGGCGGTGCCGCTGCTTGCCCGGCTCCTGCGGGAGCGGTGAGCCCGGCAGTTCGTTGCGCGGGGCCTCGCCGGGTCCCGGCACGGTCACGCGGTCGGCGTCCCGCACGGCGCCGCCGAGCATCGAGCCGATCAGCAGCGTGCACCCGATGACGAACGCTCCGACGAGGCCGCCGCGCCGCAGCACACGGCGCCGCAGCTCCCAGATGTCCACGCGCGGACCGAGCCTGCGCCAGGCCTCGCCCGCGAGACGTCCGTCGACGGAGTAGACGGGCGCGCCCGCGATGATGAGCGGCGACCATGCGGCCAGATAGATGATGTCCGGCGCGTCGTAGGCGGGGACGGTCTTCCAGCTGACGGTGACGAGGAGCGCGGCGGAGAGGAGCACGCCGATACCGGCCGCGACCCGCTGCCAGAGCCCGAGCACCGTGAGTACGCCGACGATGATCTGCAGGAAGGCGATGCAGAGTCCCGCGCCCACCGGGTGCGAGAGGGCGAAGTCCCGCAGCGGCTCGGCGAGCGTCCAGGGGTGCAGCGAGTTGAGCCACTTGACCATGGAGCCGCGGTCGCCGCCGTCGAAGTACACGGGGTCGCAGAGCTTGCCCATGCCGGCGTAGATGGAGATGAACCCGAGGAAGACGCGCATCGGAAGCAGCACGACGCCGAGGTTCATGCGGCGGCCGGGGTAATAGGCGTGCCGCACGGGATCGGCCCCGTGCCGCCGTACGCCCTGGCCGGTGCCTTCGCCGTCTTCGTCATCCTCGTCGTCGAACTCGTCGTCCCTGTAGGGAAGTTGTTCGTCGAGGTCGCTCTCCGTCACCGGCATGCGCGGAATGAGCCGGTCGGAGTCGGAGTGACGAGGACCGATGACGGCAGGCGTGGCCTGCGTGCTCTCAAGATCGTCGTCGTCGATGCGGGGGATGACCTGCGTGGCGCCGGCGTCGTCGTAGGAGATGCCCCCTACTTCGGCCGAATGGCGCACGCCGGTGCCGCGCACCGCCTGCAGCAGTCCGGTGGCTCCGGGATCGCCCGGTTCGGACTTCCCGCTCCAGACGACGGGCGAGCGGCGCCGCACGGCGGAGCCGGCCGCAGGGATGTGCATGGTGTCATCGGCATTGCTCAAGTGCCGTGCGATACGCGGGGATTGGGTCCGCTGCGCGGTGGGGAGCTGCACGCGGAAGCTCGCGTGATTCACGATGACCTGCGCCGGGTCGCTCGGCACTTTCACCATGCTCAGCGCGGGAGCTTCGTCGAACCCTGACGAGCTTCCCCCCGTGGGATTGCGGGGCGTTCTGGTGTCCACACTCATCTAACCGAGTGATGTGTGTTTAGGACACTGCCTTGACCATGCGGAAATGTCCGGACCGCGTCAAGATCTTCGCCGGGCGTCGGCCGCCCCGTAAAATCCGGGCCGGCCGACACTCCGGGTCAGGTCTAACTCCGGCGCCGGGACGCCTCGTAGAGCACGACTCCCGCGGCCACACCGGCGTTCAGGGACTCGGTGCCGCCCGGCATGGGGATCCGCACGCGGTAGTCGCAGGTCTCGCCGACCAGGCGCGAGAGTCCCTTGCCCTCGCTGCCGATGACGATGACCACGGGACCGGAGAGCGCCGCGAGGTCGCCGACCTCGTGGTCACCGTCCGCCGCGAGCCCGACGATCGCGAGACCGGCCTTCTTGTAGGCCTCAAGGACCCGGGTCAGGTTCGTGGCCCGGGCCACGGGCGTGCGGGCAGCGGCACCGGCGGCCGTCTTCCAGGCGCCGGCGGTCATCCCGGCGGCACGCCGCTCGGGGACGACGACGCCGTGCCCGCCGAAGGCGGACGCGGAACGCACCACGGCACCGAGGTTCCGCGGGTCCGTCACGCCGTCGAGGGCGACGATCAGCGGGTCCTCACCCTGGTCGTACGCGGCGGCCGCGAGCTCCTCGGGGTGCGCGTACTCGTAGGGCGGCACCTGGAGCACGAGGCCCTGGTGGTTGAGCCCGTTGGTCATGCGGTCGAGCTCGGGGCGGGGCGCCTCCATGAGGTGGATGCCGCCGCGCTCACCGGCGAGCTGCAGCGCCTCGCGCACGCGCTCGTCGTTGTCGATGAACTGCTGGACGTAGAGCATCGAGGCGGGCACGCCCTCGCGCAGCGCCTCGACGACCGAGTTGCGGCCGACGACCATCTCGGACGTGCCCTTGCCGCGGCCCTTCACGGAACCGGGACGCCGGCTGCCACCGCCACCGGAGCCGGTGGCCTTCTTGGCCATGGCGTTGGTGATGCGGTTCTTCTTGTGTCCCTTGCGCGCCTCGGCGGGCGGCGTCGGACCCTTGCCCTCAAGGCCGCGGCGCCGATTCCCACCGCTGCCGACCTGCGCGCCCTTCTTGCCGGACATGCGGCGGTTGTTAGCGGCCATGACCTACCTGTCTCTGTGATGCGTGCGCCTGCCTTCGTACGGCGTGACGGCGCACTGCGTGAACTGCGTACGTATATGAAGTGTGCCGCCCGGGTCGCCGGGCGGCACATTGCCAGGTCAGACGCTCAGCGCGGGCCGAGAGTCCACCGCGGGCCTGTCGGGCTGTCCTCGATGACGAGGCCGGACTGGTTGAGCTGGTCGCGGATGGCGTCGGCGGCGGCCCAGTCCTTGCGGCCACGCGCAGCCTCCCGCTGCTGGAGCACGAGGCGGACAAGGGTGTCGACGACCCCGTGGAGGTCCTCGCCGCGGTCGCCCTCACCGGCCCAGTGCGGGTCGAGCGGGTCGAGGCCGAGCACGCCCAGCATGGCCCGCACCTCGGCGAGCCGCTCCACCGCGGCTTCCTTGTCGTCGGCCGCCAGGGCGGAATTTCCCTGTCGGACCGTCGTGTGGACGATGGCGAGCGCCTGCGGGACGCCCAGGTCGTCGTCCATCGCGTCGGCGAAGGCGGGCGGCAGCTCGGCCGCGGGCTCCACCACGCCCCCGGCCTTCTCCACCACGCGCTGCACGAAGCCCTCGATCCGCGCGAACGCGGACTCCGCCTCGCGCAGGGCCTCCTCGCTGTACTCGATCATCGAGCGGTAGTGCGGGGTGCCCAGGTAGTAGCGCAGGACGATCGGGCGCCACTTCTTGACCATCTCGGAGACGAGGACGGAGTTGCCGAGCGACTTGGACATCTTCTCGCCGCTCATGGTGACCCAGCCGTTGTGCACCCAGTACCGCGCGAACGCGTCACCGAAGCCCTTGGCCTGCGCGATCTCGTTCTCGTGGTGCGGGAAGATCAGGTCGATGCCGCCGCCGTGGATGTCGAACTCGCGGCCCAGGTACTTGTGGGCCATCGCCGAGCACTCCAGGTGCCAGCCGGGACGGCCGCGGCCCCAGGGGGTCTCCCAGCTGGGCTCCCCCTCCTTGGCGGTCTTCCACATGGCGAAGTCACGCGGGTCGCGTTTGCCGGTCTCGCCATCGCCGGACGGCTGGAGCAGGTTGTCCAGTTCCTGGTTGGACAGCTCCAGATAGCCCGGGAAGGACTTCACGTCGAAGTAGACGTTGCCGTCGGACTCGTAGGCGTGGCCGCGCTCGATCAGGCCGCGCATCATCTCGACCATCTCGGTCACGTGCCCGGTGGCGCGCGGCTCGTACGTGGGCGGCAGGCAGCCGAGCACGTCGTAGCCGTCGTTGAAGGCCCGCTCGTTCTCGTACCCGATCGACCACCACGGGCGGCCCTGCTCGGCCGACTTCCGGATGATCTTGTCGTCGATGTCCGTGACGTTGCGGATGAAGGTGACCTCATAGCCGCGGTAGTCGAACCAGCGGCGCATGATGTCGAAGTTCAGGCCCGAGCGGATGTGCCCGATGTGCGGGGCCGCCTGCACCGTCGCGCCACACAGGTAGATCGAGACACAGCCGTCGATGAGGGGGCTGAAGTCTCGGATCTGCCGGGCGCTGGTGTCGTACAGGCGAATCGTCACCACTCCAGGGTAGTGGTCGCAGGACAGTGCCCTGCGACCTCTGGGGGCAACAGGGCACGGAACTGTGACATGCGGGGGTACGGAAGGGCCCGGAAGGGCCTCAGAGGCGGCCGACGACCTTGCGCGCGGTGACGCGGACGACGACGCGGGCGTCGTCGTCGGCCGAGGACGGGTTGAACTCGGCGTACTTCAGGCCGGTGTACTTCAGTGCCAGCTCGTCGATGAGGTCCTGGCCGCCTTCGGTGGTCATCGTCGCCTCGCCGCGGATCTCGGCGTACGTGTACGGCGCGTCGAAGGGCTGGAGGAGCACCGTCACGCGCGGGTCGCGGCGCAGGTTCTTCTCCTTGCGGCGGCCGATCGTGGTGGAGAAGAGCAGATCGTCGCCGTCACGCTTCACCCAGACCGGTGAGACCTGGGGGCTGCCGTCGGGCTGGATGGTGGCCACGCTGACGAAGACGGGGGTGTCGAGAAGGGCCTTGAGCTTGTCGGACAGTTCGGCGGCCATGGTGGGTGCCTCTCTCTCGTACGTCGGTGGATGACATCGGGCTGCTCCGGGGGTGCGTTCCCGATACTGCTCCAACACAGCCTGCCGCAGCGGCATTTCACCCGTTTCCGGTATGCCGGTCAGTCCGTTCGTACGCCGGTCAGTCCGTCCGTACGTCCGTCCGTACGACCAGTGCCGTGGCGATCGCGGCGAGGCCTTCGGCGCGTCCTGTGAGGCCGAGCCCGTCCGTCGTCGTGCCGGACACGGCGACCGGGGCGCCCGCCGCCGCGCTCAGCGTCTTCTGCGCCTCGTCGCGCCGCTTGCCGACCTTGGGGCGTACGCCGATGACCTGGACGGCGATGTTGCCGATCTCGAAGCCTTCGGCGCGTACGATCCTGGCCGCCTCGGCGAGCAGCGTCACACCGGACGCGCCGGACCACTCGGGCCTGCTGGTGCCGAAGTGCGCGCCGAGGTCGCCGATGCCGGCCGCGGAGAACAGGGCGTCGCAGGCGGCGTGCGCGGCGACGTCGCCGTCGGAGTGCCCGGCGAGGCCCGCGCTCTCGTCCTCCCAGAGGAGCCCGGCGCACCACAGCTCGCGCCCTTCCTCGAAGGCGTGCACGTCGGTGCCGATGCCGACCTGCGGGAGCGGGATCCGCTGCGGCTGGTCCTCAGAAGCCATCGTTGGCCCTCCTGCGGGCGAGTACGGCCTCGGCCAGGACGAGGTCGAGGGGCCGCGTCACCTTGAAGGCCTCTTCGTGGCCGGGCACGACGACGACCTGGAGGCCGAGCTGCTCGACCATGCTGGCGTCGTCCGTGACGTTGTCGGTGACGGTCGCGTGGGCGCGGATCAGGGTGTCGCGGTCGAAGCCCTGCGGGGTCTGCACGGCGCGCAGGCGGGCCCGCTCGGGCGTGGCCACCACGGGCTCGGGCTCGCCCGCCTCACCCGGCTCGACCTGCTTGACGGTGTCGGTGAGGGGCAGCGCGGGGACGACGGCGGGCGCACCGTCGCGTACGGCCTCGATGACGCCGTCGACGGTGTCGACTGGCACGAGGGGGCGGGCCGCGTCGTGCACGAGGACGATGTCGATGCCCTCCGGCAGGGCGTCGAGGCCGAGCCTGACGGATTCCTGGCGGGTTTCGCCGCCGGGGACCACCAGGAAGTCGGTGCGCTCGGGCAGCGAATGATCGGCGAGGAGGGACTTGACCTCGGCTGCGCCTTCCGGCGGGGCCACGACGACGACGAGCGAGACGGCGCGGGAGGCGGCCATGGCCCGTACGGCATGGATGAGCATCGGGGTGCCGTTCAGCGCGCGGAGCGCTTTGGGGGCGCCCGGGCCGAGCCGTACGCCGCGTCCGGCGGCGGGGATCACGACCGCGGTGCGGGATTCCTCAGACATCGCTTCCGTTCAGGTTTGTGTGCTCGGGCGAGGTGGGTATGGCCACAGCGACGCCGGGCGCGAGCCCTTGACCGGACCCTTCCGTGACATCTGGTCGACAGCTGCCCGAGCCCGGCGCGCACGCCAAAGAACACCAGCAGAACCAGAAGAACCAGAAGCACAGGGAAAACCGAGTACGACGCGAGCACGACGTTTAAGAATTCAAGGACCGCGTCTGGGTACGAACATGCCGCAGCGCCCGGCGACACCATTGAGGGTCAGCGGGCACCGCGGCATTCATGACGCCAGGACATATGCGTACGCGTATGTCAGGACGCGATCAGGACGCGAGAACCTCGTCAAGCAGGGCCTCGGCCTTGTCCTCGTTCGTGTTCTCCGCGAGGGCGAGCTCGCTCACCAGGATCTGGCGAGCCTTGGCGAGCATGCGCTTCTCACCCGCGGAGAGTCCGCGCTCACGCTCACGACGCCACAGGTCACGCACGACTTCCGCGACCTTGATGACATCGCCCGAAGCGAGTTTCTCGAGATTTGCCTTGTAGCGACGGGACCAGTTCGTCGGCTCTTCGGCGTACGGCGCGCGCAGTACTTCGAAGACCCGGTCGAGCCCGTCCTGACCAACCACATCACGTACGCCGACGAACTCCGCATTGTCCGCAGGCACACGTACCGTCAAGTCGCCCTGAGCGACCTTCAGCACCAAGTAGGTCTTGTCCACGCCTTTGATCTGGCGAGTCTCAATGGCCTCGATCAGCGCGGCCCCGTGATGGGGATAGACCACGGTGTCGCCAACCTTGAACGTCATGTGACAGGTACCCCTTCCGTGGCTATCCATCCTAACACGAGAACCGCCTCTTCTGAATGGCGTTTTCGCAGGTCAGGGCGCATCTCGGGGCTTGACAACTGCAACAGGAACGTGCTGCGAAGGGCTTCCGGAGCGAGGTATTCGCAGGTGGGAGCGGCTCTCCGGGGAAGCAGAAACGCGCCCGTTACACGCCCTCCGAGAGCGCTCCAGGAGGCTGAACGTCCCGTTTTGCCGGGTTCAAGACGGTGAACTTTCGCTACTCCGTTCGGCGACAGGAGATGCGTGCGACCCCGCCTTCGACGTAAATCCGGAATTGATCAAGATCCCTCGGTGATCAATTTCCCGGACTTCCCCGGACCGCCATGCATTCCTTACCGGAAATCCGCAGGACAGGTCCCCCTGACTCTTGACGGCGCTTATGTGAATGGCGGACGAGAGGCCAATGGCGCAGGGGTGACGGCAGTGGCAGGTGGGGCGGAACATGGCGCGACACGAGTGGCCGGGGAGAGGCTCAAGGTCCGTAGGGGCGGGTCGGGTGCGGTGGCGCGGGAACGGCTCGGTAACCTAAGGCCGCTGACACACCCTTAGGGCGGCTTTACGGCCGTCCGTCTCCCGTCCTCGTTCAAGGAGTTGCCGCCGCCGTGAGCCGCAGCCTTCGACGTGGCGCCATCGCCGCCACTGCCATCGCGTTCTCGCTCGCGTCGCTCGCCGCGTGCGGCGCCGGTAACAACGCCCAGACGCACGAGATCAAGCCGGACAACGCCGCGACCGCCGTCGGCGACATCAAGATCCAGAACGCCATGGTGATCACCCAGCCCGACCTGAAGTCCACGGGTCCCGCGGTGGTCGCCGCCACGGTCTTCAACAACGGCCGTACCGACCAGACCCTGGACGAGATCACGGTCACCGGTACCGGCAAGAAGGCCAAGATCACGCCGGGCAAGGACGACAAGACCTCCAAGAAGGGTGGTCCGCTGACCATCCCCGCCGGCGGTTCCGTCGTGATCGGCGGCAAGGACAACGCCTCCGCCGTCCTGCCCAGCAGCCGCGAGGCCGTCAAGGACGGCAACGCGCAGCCGGTCGTCTTCGCCTTCAGCAAGACCGGTGACGTGAAGATGCAGACCTTCGTCGTGCCGGCGGAGAGCTACTTCAAGAAGTGGGGCCCGTCCGAGGTCCCCGAGGCTCCGGACGCGAAGCCGTCGGGGAAGCCGACCGGAGTGGCGAGCGGTGAGCCCGCCGACGGCGCCTCCAACGACGCGACTGAGGGTGCGACCGAGGGCGCTGCCGAGCGTGGCGCCGCCAACCCCTCGAACAAGCCGTCGGGCAACGCATCCGGCGCGGCGGGCACGGATTCGTCCGGCGCCGGCTCGCAGGACGCGGGAACGACCGCGGGCGCGGGCACCGAGCACTGACGCGATGCGCGTCGCGTACTGAGACGCAGAGATGGAGGGGCGGGAACCCGGTACCGGG